>NZ_JAHBDD010000007.1:0-128616 GCF_019956155.1 Pseudomonas sp. BF-RE-22
GCTTTTGATCTGAGCGCCCCCTCGAGAGGCCGAGCGCAGGTTCTGCGCAGTGGGCAACCCGGCATGGATGCCGGGTTAGCCGCCCCCGGCCATGGATGGCCGATGGCGGCGGGCCCACGGAGCAGGACCGGAGCGAGGGCATGGCGAGCATTAGCGAGCCACCGAACGAAAGGGGCAAGAGCCCTTGGTTACTTGGGGCTTTTCCAAGTGACTCGCCGTAAGGGCGAAACCAATAGCCGCCATAACCCCAGAAACGGATATACACACCAACACAGCAGACAAAAAAAACGGGAGCCCAAAGGACTCCCGTTTTTCAAACTACCGCCAACCCATCACTTAGCCTGGTAAATGATCCCCGGGCTGCACTGGACCATCTGGTAATGATCCGGCAAACCGTTCAGCGCTTCAGACGCGCCAAGGAACAGATAACCGCCCGGCTTCAACGTGCTGTGGATGCGCAACAGGATGTCTTTCTTCACCTCGGCGGAGAAGTAGATCAGCACGTTGCGGCAGAACACGATGTCGAACTTGCCGAGGCTCGCGTAGCTGTCCAGCAGGTTGAACGAGCGAAACTCCACCCGACTCTTGATCGGCGCCTTGATGGCCCAGCGCCCCGGCCCTTTCGGGTCGAAATAACGCTGAAGACGCTCAGGCGACAACCCGCGGCCGATGGCCAGGCTGTCGTACTCGCCAGTCTTGCAGTTGGTCAGCATGGTGCCGGACAGGTCAGTGGCAACGATCTGCACACCCATCTTCAACTGGCCCATATTGACCCGCTCGAACTCGTCGATGGACATCGACAGCGAATACGGTTCCTGACCCGACGAGCAGGCCGCCGACCAGATTCGCAAGCGTTGCCCCGGAGCCGCCTTGATCGCTTCGGGCAGTACCTTGTTCTTCAAGACTTCAAACGGATAGGTGTCACGAAACCACAGGGTTTCGTTGGTCGTCATGGCATCGACCACCAACTCGCGCAAACCGCTGCGCGGCTGGGTCTGGATGCGCTGAACCAGCTCACCCAGGGACTTGATGCCTTGCTGTTCCATCAGTTTGTTGAGACGGCTCGAGACCAGGTACTGCTTGTTTTCACCGAGCAAAATGCCACAGGCTTTTTCCAGGAAGACCCGGAACTGTTCGAAATCCAAATTACCCGTAGACAAAGATGCCGCCTCTTAAATCGTGTTAATCACCAGGGGCAAAAGGCCCCTAGCTGATGTCTGCTGCTTTGATCCGGTCAACTACCCGGGATGCCAGGTCATCAGGACGGAATTTGGCCAGGAAGTCATCGGCACCGACTTTCTTGACCATCGCCTGATTGAACACACCCGACAACGAAGTATGCAGGATGATATGAAGCTTTTGCATGCGAGGGTCGTTGCGGATCTCGGCCGTCAGGGTGTACCCGTCCATCTCCGGCATCTCGATGTCGGAGATCATCATCAGGAACTCTTCTTCCGGCTTCTTACCCTCGTCGGCCAGTTTGCGCAGGTAATCCAGCGCTTGCCGTCCGTCGTTCAACGCCACCACTTCAACGCCTACCGTTTGCAGGCAGCGCGTGACCTGCTTGCGCGCCACCGACGAGTCATCGACCGTCAGCACCCGCAGCGACAGCGCCTTGTGCTGGGTCTCGACATCGACCACGCCGACGGAAATCGCTTCCGGTGTCGGCGCCACTTCCGCCAGGATCTTCTCGACGTCGATGATTTCGACTAACTGATTGTCGACCCGAGTCACAGCCGTCAGGTAATGATCGCGTCCGGTGCCCTTGGGAGGCGGATGAATCTCCTCCCAGTTCATGTTGACGATGCGTTCCACCGAGCGCACCAGGAAACCCTGGGTCTTGGTGTTGTACTCCGTGATGATCACGAAAGGATTGCTTTGATCTTTAAGCGCCCCGGAACCAGTCGCCATTGCCAGATCAAGGATCGGAATGGTCGCCCCCCGGATATTTGCCACACCGCACACGACAGGACTGGACTTGGGCATCAGGGTCAGCTTGGGGCATTGCAGCACCTCGCGAACCTTGAACACGTTGATCCCGTACAGCTGCTGGCCGTCGAGACGGAACAACAACAGCTCCAGGCGATTCTGCCCTACCAGTTGCGTGCGCTGGTTTACCGAATCCATTACACCAGCCATGCCCAGACTCCTACACCAACGCTAAGTGTGTTGCGACGCACATTCATCACTAAACGGCACGGCGCTTGCTTTTTAACTTTTATGAACACAGAACCGACATTTTTCCGACGCCTGACATCACCTATCCGCAGATTGCTCTGTGCAGTGTCGGCCGTTTGCCTGTTCAACGCTGGCAGCCCTGCCTTTGCTGACGCAGTTACCTTGCCTGACATGCTTATCGGCGTCACCCAGGGCTTTCTTGAATTCACCGTAGAAGACTATCTGGCTACCAGTCAAACGGAAGGTCGCTACGAAATCCAGGTCAACCAGCTCGACCAGCGACTGCGCATGCCCATGTGCGACAAGGAATTGACAGCCAGCCTCGAGAGTCCAGCCAAGCCGCTGGGCCGGGTCACGGTCAAGGTTCGCTGCGAGGGGGCATCGCCCTGGACAGTCTTCGTACCCGCTCAAGTCCGCCTGTTTCGCGACGTTGTGACCGTCACCCGGCCCCTGCGCCGCGCAGGGATTGTCGAGCCCGATGACGTGACGCTGCGCGAGCGTGACGTCAGCCTGATTGGCCAGGGCTACTTCACATCCGTAGACCAGGCGATCGGCCAGCGACTTACCCGACCAATGGTCACCGACCAGGTGATTACCCTGGTTCATCTCGAACAGGCGGAAGTCATTAGCAAAGGCGATCAGGTGGTGATTACCGCCCGCAGTGGTACGCTCAGCGTGCGAATGCCCGGCGAGGCCCTGTCCAACGGCGGCATGGCCGAGCAGATACGGGTGAAAAACCTCAATTCCAAACGGGTCATCAAGGCGCAGGTTACCGCGCCAGGTCAGGTGGAAGTGTCCATGTAGGATTCTCTGTTCGTGAAGATGTGGCGTTGCCCGAGGCTGTTCCCTAAACTGTGCCGCATGCAGGAGAAGTGCTGGCGCATGCGGGCCCATTTGATAAATGGGTCTAAAGTTTTCACAGGGAGAGCCGAAAACATGGCAAGCGTCCAAATACTCAGAGGTTTTTTACCATGGTCATCGATTTCAGCCGTTTGAACAGCTCCTCGCCACTTACGGGCAGTACACGTACCAGCGTTGCCAAGGAAACTGCCGATGCCGGCAAATCCGCGCCGCTGAATACCCCGGCCGAACAGGCCACTGCCATCAAAAGCGGGGAATCGGTACACCTCAGCAATGAGGCTCAACAGTTGCAACAGGTCACTGACAAGCTGCGCGATCAGCCTGCCGTCGACAACGCCCGTGTGGCCGAGTTGAAAGCAGCGATTGCCGATGGCAGCTATAAAGTCGACAGCAGCCGTGTAGCCAGCAAACTGCTCAACTTCGAAGCCCAGCGCTAGGCTACGGCCCGCGCCAGGCTTTTGGACGCTTAAAACCCAAGGCCAGCCATGCAAGACACTAATTTACTGCAACTGATCACCGACGACTTTGCTCCAGCGCAACACTTGCTTGAGTTACTGCAAACCGAGTCCCTCGCCTTGCACGGTCGGGACATGCCACTGCTCGAAGAGATTCTGGCGCAGAAACAGGCATTGATCATTCTGCTTGAACAGCATGGCCGCAAGCGCAGCGAAATCCTCGCCAGCCTCAACCTGCCGACCAATCGCAACGGCCTGGAGCAACTCGCCAGCCATTCGAGCATTGGCGAGCAGTTGCTGGCCCAGAGCGATGTGCTGACCGATCTACTGGCTCAATGCCAAGCGGCGAACGCCAATAATGGCCAGTCCATCCTGGTCCAGCAGGCCGCCACGGCCAATCAGCTGAAAATCCTGACCGGCGGTGAACCGCCAGCGCTTTATGATGCCCGCGGATCAACCGCCAAGCTTGCGAAGCCGCGCCCGCTCAGTCAGGCTTAAGCCCGCAAATGACCGCGCCCTATCAAGACTCGCAACATGCTGGCAATATACTGGCCAGCCGTAGTCATATTTTGTCTGGAGATTGATGAACCGTGTCCAATGCCTTAAACGCGGAAGATGCCCCGCAGCCACCCAAGGTGCTCACCACACCGTTGGAAATCTCCGGCAACCTGCGCCAACTGCAAGAAAGCCATGATCCGCTGATCATCACCTTTCATGAGCGCACCCAGCGCTTCCAGAGCTATCTGGTGGACGTGGACCGCGAGCGCGGCACCATCGCGCTCGACGAAATGATCCCGCGTGACGGTGAACGCTTCATGCTGGCCGGCGAACCGTTCAAGGTCGAAGGCTTTCACGAAGGCGTGCGCATTGCCTGGGAAAGCAACGGTCAACTGACCATCGACGAGTCCGGTGACAGCCGCTGCTATCGTGGCCCGCTGCCGGATGAAGTGGTTTATCACCAGCGCCGCAATGCCTTCCGCGCAGCCTTGAAGCTGGCCCAACTGGTCAACGTCGATCTGGACGGTGAAAAGCTCAAGGCGCCGATCAGCGGCAAGCTGTTGGACATCTCCGCCACCGGCTGCAAGTTGCGCTTTGAAGGCGACATCACCGGCAGCCTGCAATTGGGCCAGGTCTACGACCGCTTCGCCGCCGCCCTGCCCTTTGGCAAAATGACGGCACCGGTCGAACTGCGTTACCTGCATTTCGAAGAAAGAATCTCCACCACCTTCGCCGGCATCCGCTTTCATAACATGAGCGGCCTGGTGCAGCGTCAGGTCGAGCGTTTCGTCTACCAGCTTCAGCGCGAAGCACGACGTTTCGACAAAGACGACCTGTAATTCAAGCACCCATAAAAAACGGGCAGTCCCTTGCGGTGACTGCCCGTTTTTTTATGCCCCGATTTAAGGCCTGGCCTCGGTGAAGCTTTGCTCGCGGCCCGCGTCAGGGTCCTCCGGAGGTGGAGTGGTGGGTGTCTCGGCCTCCGACTCAGGAGCCGGATCAGGATTGGCCGGGCTCTGCATCTGGTCCTGCACCACTTGCTCATCAACCCGTGGATCAAGGCAAGCCACCAGCGGCGAACTCGACATGCTGTCCGGCATGGCGACGTGATGCAGCGGCGCATCGTCCACCTGATGCAGGTTGGTCACCGCTTTCGGGCGGATCCGCCACACCAGCACCAACGCAAAGAAACTGAAGAAGGCGTAGAGCATCTGACTGCCGAACATCTTCATCAGTACCCCGGCGACCAACGGTCCGATACTCGCGCCGACACCGTAGGTCACCAGCAACATCGCCGTCAGTGACACCCGCCGATCAGCCTCGACGTGGTCATTGGAAAACGCGACCGCCAGCGGGTACAGGCAAAACTTCACCAGCGAGCAGATAAAACCGGTGATGAACAACACCTCCAGCGGCACCTGCTTCATGATCGCCAGCGGCAACGCGGCGAGGGCCAGTACCAGTGCAAAACAGCGAATCAACAGTGCCCGGTCATAACGGTCGGACAACCAGCCCAACGGCCACTGCACCAACAGGCCGGCAAAAATGCAGCTACCCATGAACAGACCGACCTGCTCCGTGGACAACCCTTGCTGCGAGGCATACAGCGGCGCCAGACCGTAGAACGAGCCGATGATCAGCCCCGCCCCCAGCACCGTACTCAACGACTGCGGCACGCGCTTGATAAAGAAGCGCGGCTCCATCGGCGCCGGATGCAGCGGCGCCGGGTGAATCCGCCGTGTCAGGGCCACCGGCACCAGGCACAGGGCAAAGCACAGGGCGACCAGCATCAGCAGCTCCAGACCGAGGCCCGGGTGCATGACCAGAATCAGCTGCCCCAGCACCAGGCCAAGATAAGAAGCGATCATGTAACCGCTGAACACCGTGCCGCGCTGCGAGGCTTCGGCCTGCTCATTGAGCCAGCTTTCGATGACCATGTACTGGCACATCATGCCGAGACCGACGATGACCCGCAGGAATATCCACGCCGGCAGCCAGTCCACCAGACCATGGCCCAGCACCGCCGCGCCGACAATCCCGGCACAGGCCGAATAAGCCCGGATATGCCCGACCCGGGCAATCAACCGGTGACCGATCTTGCCCCCCAGCACGAGGCCGAAATAGTTGGCCGCCATCAACGCACCGACCCACAGGCTGTCGACATGGTCGGCCGCCAGGCGCAAGCCCAGGTAAGTACTCAGCAAGCCAGAGCCGATCAACATCATCAGCGAGGCGAAATACAGCGCTCGAAAGGGTTTCCAGATTTGGCGCATCGGCGTTCCGAGCGGCTCCTTGCGGTAAGAAACGGGCTATCCGAAAGATAGCCCGAAGACGAAGGTTCGTCAGGCCTGGGCGGCTAAAACACGGCGCTCCCAGGGCGTAATTTCATCAAAGAAGCTGGTCAACTCCATGGTCTTCGAAGCGACGTAGCCTTCGATGAACTCCTTGCCGAACAGTTCCTTCGCCAATTGGCTACGTTTCAGACGCTCGAGCGCGGCATGCAAGGTACACGGCAACGAAAGATTATCCGGCACCTCGAATTCGCCCTGGATCGCGTCACTCGGCTCCAACCTGTTTTCAATGCCATACAACCCTGCCGCCAGGCTCGCTGCAATCGCCAGATACGGGTTGGCATCAGCCCCCGGCAGGCGATTTTCCACCCGACGCGCCACCGGCGAGCTGGCCGGGATGCGCAAACCGGCTGCCCGATTGTCGTGGGACCAGCAGGCATTATTCGGTGATGCGAACGGATGGCACAAGCGCTGATAGGAGTTCACGTTCGGTGCAAATAATGCCGTGAAATCCGCCATGCCGGCCTGCTGGCCACCGATGAAGTGACGGAAGGTCGCCGTCGGCTCGCCGGCCTCGTCGCTGAAGACGTTACGCCCGGTGGCGATCTCGACGATGCTCTGGTGAATATGCATCGAGCTGCCCGGCGTGTGCGCCAGTGGCTTGGCCATGCAGACCACCGTCAGCCCATGCTTGAGCGCCACTTCTTTAAGCAGATGCTTGAACAGCAATGTCTGGTCGGCCAGCAACAAGGGATCACCGTGCAGCAGGTTGATCTCGAACTGACTGACGCCCATCTCGTGCATGAACGTATCGCGCGGCAAACCGAGGGCCGCCATGCACTCATAGACTTCACTGAAAAACGGCCGCAAGCCGTTATTGGAACTGACACTGAACGCCGAATGACCGTCCTCGCGCCGCCCGTCCAGGCCTACCGGCGGCTGGAACGGTTGCGTCGGGTCGGTGTTGGGCGCGAAGACGAAAAACTCAAGCTCGGTGGCCACCACCGGCGCCAGCCCAAGGGCGGCGTAACGCGCGATAACTGCTTTGAGTTGACCACGAGTCGACAGAGGGGAGCTTTCGCCAGTCAGTTCGTCCGCATCGCAAATGGCCAAGGCACGCGGCTGTTTGCTCCAGGGCAAGCGATGGATCTGCGCAGGGTCGGGCACCAACGCCAGGTCGCCATCATCGCTGCCGTAAAAACGTGCTGGCGGATATCCGCCCATGATGCATTGCAGCAGCACACCCCGCGCCATCTGCAAACGCCGCCCCTCGTGAAAGCCTTCGGCCGTCATGACCTTGCCACGAGGCACGCCGTTCAAATCCGGCGTAACACATTCAATCTCATCAATGCCCGTCAATCGCTGCGCGAGTGAGCGCTGGCCACCGGTTGTCATGACGCAATCCTTTGTAGTTGTGCAAGCCGCGAACGGCGACCGTACAAAATAGGCTCCGCGTGTTCGGAATATCAAGCAGCGACGTACAAATACACCCTCACGGATCACGCCCACTCCCTGTAGGAGCGAGCGGTGCGGCGATCCGACTTGCCCGCGAAGGCGTTGTACCAGCCAATACTTGAATTAACTGACACATCGCCTTCGCGGGCAAGCCTCGCTCCTACAGGGGGATGCGGTGTTTTCAGGGGAGATAGAGGCTGAACACACCACCGCCCAACGGGCCACCGTTGCTGATTTCTGTGCGCCCACCGATGCCGTTGCGCTGATGCAAGGCGGCAATCCGTCCGGCGAAATACAGACCCAGGCCGGTGCTGCCGCTGCTGTGGTTGATGCCCTGCACGTAATCGGCCTGACGCTCGATCATCTCGGCCGGGTAACCCTCGCCATCGTCGTTAATGGTCAACACCAATTGCCCGGCCTCGTCGCTCACCGTGATCAACAATGCGTGACGGGCGTAACGGATGGCGTTGTTGATGCTGTTGGCCAGCACCGACGCAATCAGCTCACGGTCGAAAAAACCCAACGGGCTCAGCGGGTCCACTTCATAGGTCGCCATGATGCCGCGACTGGCGAACACGTCCTGATGGCAGGCCAGTTGCGCTTCGATGAAGTCATCCAGTTCGTGGTAAGCCGGCTGCAACGGCATCTGGTTGACGCCGAGTTTGTACAGCCCCAACAACTGCACCAGCATGCCGTTGAGGTGGGCGAACTCGAACTCGATCACGCCCTGCTCCGGGGTGTGCCGCTCCGGGTCGGGCAAGCGCGCCAGCCATTGGCTGTGTGCCTGCATCAGCATCGCCAGAGAGTTCTTCATGTCGTGCACGGTGGAAGCAATCACCGTGGAGAAATCCAGTGCCGGGTTGTCTTGGTTCATCCGCTGAACGCCTTGATTTTCAGTTTCTGATAACGCGCATATCGCGCATCGGTATCGGGCATCAGGCCGACCGTTTTCAGGCAGGCGCGACATTCTTCAAGCTCCGCCGATGGCGCGCTGGTGTCGGTGCCATGCAGCAGCGATTGCGCCATGTTCAACGCAATACTGATGTTCTTCGGTTGCAACGCCAGGGCTTTGCGGAACACCGCCCGCGCCTCCACCAGGTTGCCGGTCTTGTACACCCGCACGCCTTGACGGTTGAGTTCCGCCGCATCGTTGCCGGAGTTGAGGATGCTCGGGTCGTCGGTCAGCTTGGCGATGCCCTGCATCACTGTCGGATCGTCACCGTAGATTTCTGCGCAGTTTTTCAGCATCGACTTGCCTGCATCAGCCTGCCCGAGCATTTGCAGCTGCTTGGCCACCAGCAGCGCGGCTTCGGCACTCATGAATTGCTCCATGCCATCGAGGCGCAACATCGCCTGCTCGGTGAGCTTTTCCGCGGTTTCGGCGTCGTTGAGCAACAGGCTGGTGGCCTTCATCAGCCGCGCACGAATCTGCAGGCCCGGGTCGGAAGGGTTTTCCTTGGCCACGGCACTCAGCGTGGTGTTGATTTCCAGCCGGGTCCGGGTGTCCAGGCCCTTTTCGCTGCCCTTGCTGATCAACGCATGGGCGAGGCCGAGGTTGCTTTCGGCGTCCTTGAAACGTGACTGGGCACCCTGGCTGACGGCCTGACGATAAGCTTTGGACGCGGTATCGAAATCTTCGTTGGTCATCGCCAGCTTACCCAGCAGCGCTTGCCGGCGTACGGCCAGCGGCGACAAACGAATCGCCTCCTCCAACACCTGTTGCGCAGCCTTGGTGTCGCCCTCGGCGACCAGCACATCGGCCATGCCGTCATAGAGCGCCGGCATCATCGGGAACACTTTCAACGCTTTTTCGTAGACGCCCTTGGCCTGGCTGACCTGACCCCGCTTGAACAGCAACTGGCCCAGCCCGGCAAAGGCCCATGGCAAAGGCCGATCGGCAATGATGCTGTCGTAGAGTCGCTCCAGCGCTTCGTTCTGATTCAAGTCGCGCAAGGCATCGGCCCGGTAGCGCAAACACAGCGGCGAGTAGCGGATGTCCTGCTTGCACAAGGCGATGCAGGCATTGAGCACTTCAACCGGTTTACCGCGATCGAGCGCCTGCAGGATCGGCTTGAGCAAGGTCTTGCGCTGCTCCAGACGCTCCAGGCGCTGGGCCAGTCCGGAACGGTTGAAGGGTTTGGTCAGGTAAGCATCGGGCTCGTGTTCCAGGGCGCTGAGCACCATCGCCTGACTGGTCTCGGCGGTGACCATGACAAACACGGATTCGTGGCTGATCAGCTTCTCGACCATCAGGTCTTCGAGAACCTGCTGACCGTTCTTCTTGCCATCGCCGAGGTGGAAATCCTGGAGGATGAAATCGTAGGACTTCTGCGAACACATGCGCAGCGCCTGCTCGCCGGTGTCGGCGGTGTCCACGTCCTTGACGCCCAGCTCACGCAGCATGGACCTGACGGAACTGCGGAAATCCGAGAAATCATCGACGATCAAAAAACGCTTTTGGTGATACGACAGCATCGAAGATTTCCAGGCAATTTTAAGAAGAAGATCATGACTGTCCGGGTTATCGGCCAGCAGGGCCATTCACTTGAAGAATTGGAATGCATTTGCGCCGCTGGAGTCCAAATTTTAAAGGGCCGCGAATGCGGGCTAAATATTTGAAGGCGTTATTGAAAAACGGGATTATCCTGATTTATTGCAACGCGTCTGCTACCCCTCTTTCAGACCCAGACGCTCCCGTCGTCGGCACAGGCATAAGTTATGACCACCACCCCCAATCGCTCAGCGAATTCCAATGAGCGAAAGACCCTGATCCCCAGTACCCTGGATTTTCCGGTGGTGGGAATTGGCGCGTCGGCAGGTGGGCTGCAAGCCATCAAGCTGTTCTTCGAAAACATGCCACAGGACAACGGCATGGCGTTCGTGATCATTCTTCACCTCTCCCCCGATCACCAGAGCATTGCCGACAGGATCGTCCAGGAATCGACCGCGATGCCGGTTCTGCAAGTCACTGAAAGGGTGTCCATCGAGAAAAACCATGTGTACGTCATTTCACCGGCGCAACGCCTGTCGATGAACGATGGTTTTCTTGAGGTCAGTACCAGCGATACACGGGAATCCCGGCACGCCTCGATCGATCTGTTCTTCCGCGACCTGGCCGATGTCCATCGGGAACGAGCGTTCTGCCTGGTGCTGTCGGGCACCGGCTCCGACGGTGCCGTCGGTCTTTCGCGCATCAAGGAACAGGGCGGCGTCACGCTGGCGCAGGCACCGGAAGACGCCGAGTTCGACGGCATGCCCCGTGCCGCCATCGATACCCGCATGGTTGACCTGGTTTTGCCGGTCGTTGAAATGCCGCAAAAACTGCTGGAGCTGTGGCGTAACTCTCAGGAAATCAGCTTGCCCATTGCCAACGACCCCGAACCGCAGACCATTGTCGCCATCTCCGAACGCGAAGCGCTGGTGGCGGAGCAAATGCTGCACGACATTCTGATCCAGCTGCGCACCGGCACCGGCCATGATTTCAAACACTACAAACGCGCCACCGTGTTGCGGCGGATCGAACGGCGGATGCAGGTCACGTCTCAACCGGATCTGGCCTCCTATTTCCATTACCTGCAAAACAATCCCGAAGAAACCAAGGCCCTGCTCGGAGACATGCTGATCGGCGTGACCAACTTCTTCCGCGATCGCGAGGCCTTCGAAGCGCTGGAGCGCGATGTCGTGCCGCAACTGGTCAGTGCCGCCGTGTCGGCACAGCCAGAGAAAGAAGAAATTCGCGTCTGGTCTGCGGGTTGTTCCACCGGCGAAGAAGCCTACAGCCTGGCGATGTTGCTCAGCGATCAGTTGCAACTGGACGCCAGTGCGGCATCGCTGCAACTGTTTGCCACTGACATTGACGAGCGCGCCATCAGCGTCGGCCGGGCCGGGTTGTACCCGCAAGCCATCGTCACCGACGTGCCGCCCACGCGACTGCGGCATTACTTCCTCAAGGAAGATGACCACTACCGGATTCGCAAGGAAATCCGCGAAAAAGTCCTGTTCGCCAAACACAGCCTGCTGTCCGATCCGCCGTTCTCGCAGATCGACCTGATCGTGTGCCGCAACCTGCTGATCTATCTCGATCGCGAAGTGCAGCGCGAAATCCTGCAAATGTTCCACTTTGCCCTGCGCCCCGGTGGGTTCCTGTTTCTCGGCTCCTCAGAGAGCGCGGACGCGTGCCACGAACTGTTCGCCCCGGTGGACAAACGCAACCGGATCTTCCGCGCCAAGACCGGCACGGCCAACAGTCGCCGCACGCCGACCATGCCGCGTGGAGGCTACGTGCGGACCAACATTTCCCAGCAGCCGACGCACAGCGGTGTGCAGCGCAAAACCTCTTTCGCCGACATCCATCAACGTGCCCTCGAACAGTCGGCGCCACCGAGCGTGATCGTCGACGCCAACGCCGACATTCTGCACATGAGTGAAAGTGCCGGGCGTTTCCTGCGGCACGTCGGTGGTGAGATGTCGCGCAATTTACTGACGTTGATCCTTCCAGAGCTGCGCCTGGAACTGCGCACCACGTTGTTCCAGGTTCAGCAGAGCAGCCTGTCGGTCAAATCCCGCGAGGTGTCGATCAAGCGTGATGAGCGGCGTTATCTGATCGATCTGGTCGCTCATCCCTACAAGGATGAAGGCTCGGACAGCGAGTACGTGCTGGTGATTTTCGAGGAGGTCGAAGTCGATCCTTCAGAACTGGCGGCGACCACCGTGCTGCAGAACGAAAACCAGGTGCTGTCCAACCTCGAACGCGAACTGCAACGCACCAAGCTGCATTTGCAGGACACCATCGAACAATCGGAAGTCTCCAGCGAAGAGCTCAAGGCCTCCAACGAAGAAATGCAGGCGATCAACGAAGAACTGCGCTCGGCCACCGAAGAGCTGGAAACCAGTAAAGAAGAGCTGCAATCCATCAACGAAGAGTTGCTGACGGTCAATTTCGAACTGAAAACCAAGGTCGAAGAAACCGACAAGATCAACGACTACCTGACCAACCTGATCGCCTCCACCGACATCGCCACGGTGTTTGTCGATCGCAGCATGCGCATCAAGTGGTTCACCCCGCGTGCCACCGACATTTTCAGCATGCTGCCGGTGGACACCGGGCGCTCCCTGCTCGACATCACCCACCGCCTGCATTACGACAACCTGGCCGGTGACGCAGCGCTGGTGTTCGAATCGCTGAACATGATCGAGCGTGAAGTCAGCAGCACCGACAATCGCTGGTACATCGCCCGCCTGCTGCCCTACCGCTCCAGCGAAGACCACATCGACGGCACCGTGTTGACCTTCATCGACATCACCAAGCGTCGGGCGGCCGAAGAAGAGCTGCGCCTGGGCGAGGAGCGCATGCGCCTGGTCGCTGAAAGCACCCGCGACTACGCGATCATCACGCTCGATGAACAAGGTGTGATCACCACCTGGAACAAAGGCGCGGAGTTGATCTTCGGCTACAGCAAGGCCGAGGCCGAAGGCGCCTACTATGACTTCATTTTCTCTGCGGAGGACCGCGCGGCAGGCGTGCCGGAAAACGAGCTGCTGACGGTGCGCAACCACGGCCGCAGCGACGATGAACGCTGGCATTTGCGCAAGGATGGCAGCCGCTTCTTTTGCAGCGGCGAAGTGACTCTGCTCAGCGGCGATAACCTGCAGGGCTACGTGAAAATTGCCCGCGACCTGACCGGCCATAAACGCCAGCACGAAGAACAGAGTCAGGAGCTGGCCGAGACTCGTAACACCAATAACCTCAAGGACGAGTTCTTTGCGGTCATGTCCCACGAGCTCAAGCACCCGCTGAACCTGATCCAGCTCAACGCAGAATTGCTGCGGCGCTTGCCGGTGACCAAGTCGCTGGCACCGGCGGCCAGGGCGGTGAACACCATCTGCGACGCGGTCACCAGCCAGGCGCGGATCATCGACGATCTGCTGGATGTCGCCCGGGTCCGCACCGGCAAGCTCAAGCTGCAAACGGTCGCCGTCGACCTCGCCAGTGTGCTGCGCGATGTCCACACTGTCGTGCTCAATGACCAGCATGACGTCACGGTCGAACTGCTGGTGCCGTCCGATGCGTTGATGGTCCAGGCCGACCCGACACGGCTGGAACAAATCATCTGGAACCTGGTGAACAATGCACTGAAATTCACCCCGACCAAGGGGCGTGTGCAATTGATCGCCAGCCAGGCCGGGGACATGGCGCGGCTCGACATCAAGGACAATGGCGTCGGCATTGCCCCGGAAAACCTCGATCACGTGTTCGACCTGTTCGGCCAGGCCGAAAAACAACATGCCACCCATAACCGTGAAGGGCTCGGGATTGGTTTGTCACTGGTCCGTCAGTTGACCGAGGCGCAACGCGGTGCAGTCGAGGTGAGTTCTGCCGGCGTAGGCACGGGCTGCACGTTCACCGTCTACCTGCCATTGGCCAAAACCGCCGGCGAAGCGCAAGCCACTGCCCAGACCGAAGAGGCCTGCGGCAGACTGAGCGGACTGACGATTCTGTTGGTGGACGATTCTGCGGACGTGCTGGAAACCCTGAAAATGCTGCTGGAGATGGAAGATGCGCAAGTGATTGCCTTTGACCGCCCGGTGGCGGCGCTGGACGCGGCAAAAAGCACCCGATTCGACCTGATCATTTCCGACCTCGGCATGCCGGTCATGAATGGCCACGAGTTGATGAGCGCACTGCGTGAGTTGCCACTCGCGAAGGATGTACCGGCCATCGCCCTGACCGGCTACGGGGCTCACAGCGACATTCAGAAATCGCGACAGTCGGGCTTTGACCAGCATGTTGGCAAACCGGTGTCCTACGATGACCTGATCCAGACCATCGAGACGCTGCGCAACCAGCGCTGAAGCGCGCTCAGTTCAGATAGTCGCGCTGCACGCAGGCGCGCCGATCAATCGCCTGCCTGAGCCGCTCCTTGTGATCGGCCCAGGCCATAGGGTCAACCTTGGTGGAGCGCATCAAGACGAGCATGGCCTCCTTGGCGGCCAGGTACTCTGACCAGGCATCGGCAGACCTGAGCTTCAAGCGTTCACGCTCGGTCATCTCCATCCGGCGCAACGCGACGACCGACTCATCGGTAATCACCGGACTCAACGTCAGTTGCACCCGGTGCGGCGCGACGAACTCCTGAGTGTCCGCCACAATCTCCCTCGCCCGCTGGGTACCCCACTTCAATGCGGCGCAGTAATGCTCACCCGCCTTGAGGTCATGATGCTCCTCGCAAATCGGCCAGCCATCAGCGCCGTAGACACCTACAAAAATCTGGGTAACCCCTTCAACACTGATCCGCGCATGCACCTCGATTTGCACGCCACTGCCCAGCACTTCTTCGTGGGTGTGCAGAGGCAATCGTGTGTTGGTCCACAACCAGAATTGGGCGCCCCTGCGTCGCATCGATTTCGCTCCCTGTGTGGTCTTTGGAGTAAGGCACAGCAATGCGCGTCTATCAAATGTTGGTCGTCAGGTGATCGCACACGAAAAAGCCCCGCCGGATGCGAGATCCTGGCGGGGCTTTTTTGACAGCCACAGGGCTGGAAATTGATGGTGTCCCAGGGCAGGTTCGAACTGCCAACCTTCCCCTTAGGAGGGGGATGCTCTATCCAATTGAGCTACTGAGACACAAGTCGCCCGCGAGAAATGCGATGCGATGGACGGCGTGCATGTTAACGGGCGGGTCTGATTTTGTCATGTCGTCCGTAGGCTTTTTAAGTGTAGGCAGATGCCCCTCTACAGCACGGGATTTGTTAACCGTGCAAATTGCATCACCGCAAAAAGCCATCATTGCAAATTGCAATGAGACCACCTTGCACGATTATCTTAATTCTTTGTTTTTAAAGGATTTAATAGCCGTTAGACTCTTGGCACGTCGGCTGCTTCAGCTGTTCTCAAAGAACAACGGAGGTCAGCCCTCATGAACCGCGCCCTTTTACTCTCGAACGCGATCGCTTTGGCGGTTTTTTTGGGTTTTCATTTTGTCCCGCAGAGCGGTGCCGAGCCGGTTGCCCAACGAATGCCTCATTACCTCCAGGTACAGAAGGCACCTCAATTGGCGGTGTTGGGTAATCAGCAGGGTTTTGTCGGTCAAGAAGTGAGTCAGGAAAATGTCCTGCTGCCAGCGCAGTCTTCAGAACGCCTGGCATTTTGAACAACCCATCAGGAGCACAGCATGTCCAAATCAGCCGCAGGATTTTTCGTCCTCGCCCTGCTCAGCGGCATTCTTCATTTATCACTGGTAGAAGACGCAATCGTCACCCTGCCGTTGATTGCCTGCGGCGTTTTCAGTGCTTTGTTTGTGCTGGCGCTGGTCGCTGGCCGCAAGATCAAGTTTGATCCGGTGTTGCGCTGACTTGTAGCAGCTTCAACAGGCCGGCCACTGTGTCCGAAAGTTCGCCTGAATTGTCGAGTCGGTGGATAAGCGTCTCACCGACTGAGGCGTCAGCCGTGAACAGTTCATTTCTGCGCAATCTCGCCTCAATCTCCGCCAGACTTTCACGCCCTCGCCGCAGCAAGCGCTCTCGCAGCACGTCCTCCTTGACCGTCAACAGAATCGGCACCAACGCTGGATAGCGGCGTAGCGCCTGGGCCAAGTGCCCGCGGGAGCCGTTGATCAGGACATCCCTGCCCTCCTTGAGCCATTGATCGATCACGACGGGAATACCGTAATCCAGGCCATTGGCATGCCAGCACAGCGCAAAGTCGCCCTCTTCTTTGCGGCGCGCGAACTCTTCACGGGAAACACCGATGGCATCCTCGCCCACGGATTCGGCTGAACGCGTAATGACCCGACGCACCACTTCGCAGTTGATTGCCTGCAAAGGCGCACGAGCGGCCTCGATGAGACTGTCCTTGCCGGATCCGGAAGGCCCCATCAGGTAAATCAGTCTGCCATCCATCCTGAATTAGCCCCCCATGTCGTGGTTGCCACTAGTAAATCGGCCAATTGCCACTATTCTGTACGAAGTAAGGAATCGTGATCGAAATCCGCACAGCATGCACCTTCAGGCGTCCCAGGACATCTCCTGTCGTGCAATAGGACGCGGTCAGCGATACGGACATGGGTAGTCTTTTCAAACCAGTCCGCATTTCTGATAATTGGTGCTGGCATAACGCCTTTATCCAGTTCAATATTTGTCACAGAATTGACGCCAATGATCTGGCTTCTTTGAGGCATGATGCGAGCCTCTATCAATTCAGGTTGAACATTTGGCCAGAGTCCTTGTCCTATCAGACATCGCGCGGCCAATCCCGAGAACCGCTCCCCTGAACTAACCGGTTAAATATATGCGCCCATTGAAACAGGCAATTTATTCCAGCCGTACGGCTGACAAGTTCGTCGTACGTCTGCCAGACGGAATGCGTGAACGCATTGCCGAGGTGGCTCGCAATCATCATCGCAGCATGAACTCCGAAATCATTGCGCGCCTTGAGCAGAGTCTCATTCAGGAAGGCGCACTGGGTGAAGAGTTGAGCATGCGACTGGACAGCCCGGAGTTGTCACTGCACGAACGCGAACTGCTGCAGCGCTTCCGCCAACTCTCCCACCGTCAGCAGAACGCACTCGTTTCGCTGATTGCCCACGACGCCGAAATGGCCGCAGACGCCTCCTGATTCATCCGAACGCTCAAGCCAGCTTAATCGCTGGCTTTTTTTTGCCTGAAATTCAGCCACAAAAAAACCCGCCGATTGGCGAGTTAATTGATCTTGTAGGAGCCAGGCTTGCCGGCGAAGGCGGCCCTGAGATCGCCTTCGCCGGCAAACCTGGCTCCTACGAGCTGATTCGCGGGTTGCAGGCAGAGGGTAATCAGAGCAGGAAGATGGTCGCCAGCCCGAGGAAGATGAAGAAACCACCACTGTCGGTCATGGCCGTAATCATCACGCTGGCGCCCATCGCCGGATCGCGACCCATCTTCGCCAGGGTCATGGGGATCAACACCCCCATCAACGCCGCGAGCAACAGGTTGAGCGTCATGGCAGCGGTCATCACCACACCAAGGGACCAACTGCCGTAAAGCAGGTAGGCCACCGCACCAATCACCCCACCCCAGACCAAACCGTTGATCAAACCGACGGCCAGCTCCTTGCGCATCAGACGCGAGGTATTGCCGGTACTCACCTGGTCCAGCGCCATGGCGCGAACGATCATGGTGATGGTCTGGTTACCCGAGTTGCCACCGATGCCCGCCACGATCGGCATCAAGGCCGCGAGCGCCACCAGTTTCTCGATCGAACCTTCGAACAATCCGATCACGCGAGAGGCAATAAAGGCGGTGATCAGATTGATTGCCAGCCAGGCCCAGCGGTTGCGCAGGGATTTCCAGACTGACGCGAAAATATCTTCCTCTTCACGCAGACCCGCCATGTTGAGAACTTCGTTTTCGCTCTCTTCACGAATCAGGTCGACCATTTCATCGATGGTCAGACGGCCGATCAGCTTGCCGTTCTTGTCGACCACCGGGGCCGAGATCAAGTCGTAACGTTCGAACGCTTGTGCAGCATCGTAGGCGTCTTCGTCCGGGTGAAAACTCACCGGGTCGCTGGCCATGACTTCCGATACTTGTTTTTCCGGGTCGTTGACCAGCAAACGCTTGATCGGCAGCACGCCCTTGAGCACGCCGTCGTAATCGACCACGAACAGTTTGTCGGTGTGACCCGGCAGCTCCTTGAGCCGACGCAGGTAGCGCAACACCACCTCGAGACTGACGTCCTCACGGATCGTCACCATCTCGAAGTCCATCAGCGCACCGACCTGCTCCTCGTCATAGGACAACGCGGAGCGAACGCGCTCACGCTGTTGACCGTCGAGGGTTTCCATCAGCTCGTGGACGACGTCTCGCGGCAGCTCGGAGGCCAGGTCAGCCAGTTCGTCGGCATCCATGTCCTTGGCCGCCGCCAGGAGCTCGTGATCGTCCATGTCGGCGATCAGGGTTTCACGTACCGAGTCGGACACTTCGAGCAGGATGTCGCCGTCGCGGTCAGCCTTGACCAATTGCCAGAGCGTCAGACGATCGTCCAGCGGCAAGGCTTCAAGGATGTAGGCAACGTCGGCGGAGTGCAGGTCATCGAGCTTGCGTTGCAGCTCGACGAGGTTTTGCCGGTGAACCAGGTTTTCAACCCGGTCGTGATGCGGACCTTCCTGGCGATGAGTCAGGTCTTCGACCACCCGCTGACGCTGCAACAGCTCAATCACTTGAGCGAGGCGGTCCTGCAGGCTTTCTTGCGTTTTCTTTACTTCAACTTCGGACATAGGCGAACTCCACTCCCAGCAGCAGGGCACGCCGGAAGGATCAATCAGTCAATTCATGATTGGAAAAGCGGTTTACTGAATTACTACTGGGTAAGTCCATGGAGGTATTCCACAAGCCCCGGCGGGGCTGACGGGCGCAATGATACACCGCCCAACGGTTTTAAATGTTAAAAAATCGCGGCTGAAACAAGCGCTTGCGAGACAAACCTGAGCGCCGTCCTGATCCGTGAAAATGCGACGACTCATTCTGAAAAGAAAACACACCAGCGCTGAAAAATGTAGCGGCTACCCTTGAGTCAGACCGTCATGGAGGACGTTTGATGCCATTGAATGCCTGTTATTTTCTGCTGATCGCCCTGCTCTGCCTGCCGCCCCTGGCACTTGCCTCAACCGTTCACCGCTGCGAAGCAGCAAACGGCCGCATCACCTTCACCACGCTGAGTTGCACGACCGGGGAAAGCCTTTCGCTCCAGGAAGTGCGCACGCTTACCCCCGGCAGCACGGTGTCGCTGATGCCGGAAGCGGACTTTCGTGAAACATCACGTATGAATATCAAAAGGAGGGAGCCGACAGTCGTCGGCCAGGCAGAGGACAACTGTGGAAACCTGATCGATGCCCGGGAGCGCAGGGAAGCAATCATCAATCAACGGATTGTCGCCGGCATGACCCGGCAAGACGTCGAAAGCGCCCTCGGCAAGCCAGACAGGATCAGCATTCGCAATTCGGCCACGAGCTACCGATACGACACCAAGCGAGGTCGTAGCGCACACGTCGAGTTCGATGAGAGAGGTTGCACCAGAGGAAAAGCCAAATCCCAGACGGCAAAAAGCCCGCGTTAAACGCGGGCTTTTTGTTGTTTGGTGCACTCGACAGGATTCGAACCTGTGACCGCTCGGTTCGTAGCCGAGTACTCTATCCAGCTGAGCTACGAGTGCAATTTGTGTTTTTAGACCAGATCACAACTGGTTGAAACAGAGTAGCTCACATCACTGCAAACAACTCTTAAATGGTGCACTCGACAGGATTCGAACCTGTGACCGCTCGGTTCGTAGCCGAGTACTCTATCCAGCTGAGCTACGAGTGCATTTGTTGCCGCGCATTATAGGCCGTCGAATCTTTTTGTAAAGCGCTTTTTTCTAGTAATTTCAACAACTTACCGAAGAAGCCAGATTACAACGTACTACGCAAATAATGGCGGAGAACGGGGGATTCGAACCCCCGACACCCTTTTGAGGTGTACTCCCTTAGCAGGGGAGCGCCTTCGGCCACTCGGCCAGCTCTCCGCAACACGGGGCGTATATTAACCAGCTTCTTCCCCGTTTGCAAACATAAAAAACGATAAAAATTAATGGCTTGGTTCTTCGTCCTTCTCTTTCTTTATACGCAGGTAAATTTCCTCACGGTGGACCGCAACCTCTTTCGGGGCGTTGACACCGATACGCACTTGATTTCCTTTAACGCCGAGCACGGTCACGGTGATTTCTCCATCACCAATAATCAGGCTTTCTGCGCACCGACGAGTCAGAATCAGCATACCTTTCTCCTCACGCATTTCATTTCAGGGACAACAGTCTGCAAAAAAAAGGCACTCGACCTACAACCTGAAAGATCGCAGCCCTACATGCCTGAGTATTGACCAGCGCGGGCAAAAGAACAGCTTCAGGCCGCACCATTCAAAAAAACAAAAGGGCGCGGTCAGACCGCGCCCTTCGGCAAACGCATCACTCGCCCGTTCGGGCCGGCGCGTCCAGTTCGAAAGCCGTGTGCAGGGCGCGCACAGCCAGTTCCAGGTACTTCTCTTCGATCACCACGGAAACCTTGATTTCCGAGGTCGAGATCATCTGGATGTTGATGCTTTCTTTCGCCAGGGATTCGAACATGCGGCTGGCCACACCTGCGTGGGAGCGCATGCCGACACCGACGATCGAGACCTTGGCGATCTTGATGTCGCCAACGACTTCACGGGCACCGATCTCGCGAGCGGTGTTTTCCAGCACGGTTTGCGCGGCCTGGAAGTCGTTGCGGTGTACGGTGAAGGTGAAGTCGGTGGTGTTATCGTGCGCAACGTTCTGCACGATCATGTCGACTTCGATGTTCGCGGCGCTGATCGGGCCGAGAATCTTGAATGCAACGCCCGGGGTGTCTGGCACGCCACGGATGGTCAGCTTGGCTTCATCGCGGTTGAAAGCGATGCCGGAAATGATCGGCTGTTCCATGGTTTCCTCTTCATCAATAGTAATGAGGGTGCCCGGACCCTCCTTGAAGCTGTGCAGTACGCGCAGCGGAACGTTGTACTTGCCGGCGAATTCCACCGCACGGATCTGCAACACCTTGGAACCGAGGCTGGCCATTTCCAGCATCTCTTCGAAGGTAATCTTGTCCAGGCGCTGGGCCACGGACACCACACGCGGGTCGGTGGTGTAGACGCCGTCGACGTCGGTGTAGATCTGGCATTCGTCAGCCTTCAAGGCTGCCGCCAGCGCCACGCCGGTGGTGTCGGAACCGCCACGACCGAGGGTGGTGATGTTGCCGTGCTCGTCGACGCCCTGGAAACCGGCGACAACCACCACACGACCTGCTTTCAGATCACCGCGAATCTTCTGGTCATCAATCTGCAAGATACGCGCTTTATTGTGCGCGCTATCCGTCAGAATCCGTACCTGGTTGCCGGTGTAGGACACCGCTGGCACGCCGCGCTTGATCAGCGCCATGGCCAACAGGGCAATCGTCACCTGCTCACCGGTGGAGACGATCACATCCAACTCACGCGGAACCGGTTGACCGTCGCCACTGATTTGCTTGGCCAGATCGATCAGACGGTTGGTTTCGCCGCTCATTGCAGACAGCACAACCACCAGGTCATCGCCGGCATCGCGGAATTTCTTAACCTTGTCGGCGACCTGCTCGATTCTCTCGACAGTGCCGACCGAGGTGCCTCCAAATTTCTGTACGATCAAAGCCATTTCAAAGCCGCCTCTGCCCATGAAGGGCGCCCAAATAATCACTCAAACAGCGTTCCGGCCCACCACTAGACTGTGGGCCGGACACACTGCCTTATAAACCCTGCTCTACAAATGGAACAGTCAGGGCCAATGCCGCATCCAGTGCGCCAGCGTCAGTACCACCGCCCTGCGCCATGTCTGGACGACCACCGCCCTTCCCGCCCACTGCCGCAGCGGCTTGCTTCATCAAATCACCGGCTTTGAGTTGGCCAGTCAGGTCTTTGGTTACGCCTGCAACCAGAACGACCTTTTCCTCATGGACACTGCCGAGCAGGATCACTGCGCGGCCGAGTTTGTTTTTCAGTTGATCGACCAGCGCCAGCAGCGCCTTGCCGTCCTGACCGTCCAGACGCACGGCCAGTACTTTCACGCCTTTGACGTCCAGGGCGGAAGCCGACAGATCGTCGCCCGCCGCACTGGCAGCCTTGGCCTGCAACTGCTCGAGTTGCTTCTCCAGCAGACGGTTGCGCTCCAGCACAGCCGACAGCTTGTCGATCAGGTTGTCGCGGCTGCCCTTGACCAGGTTGGCCGCTTCCTTGAGTTGTTCTTCGGCAGCGTTCAAGTATGCCAGCGCTGCAGCGCCGGTGACCGCTTCGATACGACGCACACCGGAAGCCACACCGCCTTCGCTGATGATTTTCAGCAGGCCGATGTCGCCGGTACGGTTGGCGTGGATCCCGCCGCACAGCTCGACGGAGAAATCACCGCCCATGCTCAGTACGCGCACGTTGTCGCCATACTTCTCGCCAAACAGCGCCATGGCGCCTTTTTGCTTGGCGGTTTCGATATCGGTTTCTTCGGTTTCAACAGCCGTGTTCTTGCGAATCTCGGCGTTGACGATGTCTTCCAGCGCCTTCAGTTGCTCAGGCTTGATGGCTTCGAAGTGGCTGAAGTCAAAGCGCAGGCGCTGACTGTCGACCAACGAACCTTTCTGCTGAACGTGATCGCCCAGCACCTGACGCAATGCCGCGTGCAGCAAGTGAGTGGCCGAGTGGTTCAGCGAGGTCGCGTGGCGCACGTCGGCTTCGACGTGGGTCTCGACCGGCGAACCGATAGTCAGGCTGCCCAATGCCTGCACACCGTGGTGCAGGAACGCGCCACCGGTCTTGGTGGTGTCGCGCACGTCGAAACGGCCGATGTTCGATTGCAGGTAACCGCAGTCGCCAACCTGACCGCCGGATTCAGCGTAGAACGGGGTCTGATCGAGAACGATCACGCCCTCTTCGCCTTCACTCAAGACGTCGACGGACTTGCCTTCCTTATAGATGGCGACAATTTTCGCCGAACCACTGGTGGCCTTGTAGCCGGTGAACTCGGTGGCCACGTCAACCTTGACCAGCGTGTTGTAGTCCAGACCGAACGAACTGGCGGAACGGGCACGGACGCGCTGGGCTTCCATTTCGCGTTCGAAGCCGGCTTCGTCGACGGTCAAGTTGCGCTCGCGGGCGATGTCCGCGGTCAGGTCCATCGGGAAACCGTAGGTGTCGTAGAGTTTGAACACCACGTCGCCTGGCACCACGGTGCCTTTGAGTTCCAGCAGATCCTGCTCGAGAATCTTCAGGCCGTGCTCCAGGGTCTTGGAGAACTGCTCTTCTTCGGCCTTGAGCACGCGCTCGATGTTGGCTTGTTGCTTCTGCAGTTCCGGGAAGGCTTCGCCCATCTCGGCAACCAGCGCCGCGACGATCTTGTAGAAGAAGCTGCCGGTCGCGCCCAGCTTGTTACCGTGACGGCACGCACGACGAATGATCCGGCGCAGCACGTAGCCACGACCTTCGTTGGACGGCAGCACGCCGTCGGCAATCAGGAAACCGCACGAACGGATGTGATCGGACACAACCTTCAGCGAAGACTGATCGTCATTGGTGCAGCCAATGGCCTTGGCCGATGCGCTCAGCAGGTTCTTGAACAGGTCGATTTCATAGTTGGAATGAACGTGCTGCATCACCGCACTGATCCGCTCCAGGCCCATGCCGGTGTCGACCGACGGTGCTGGCAGCGGATGCAACACGCCATCGGCGGTGCGGTTGAACTGCATGAACACGTTGTTCCAGATCTCGATGTAACGGTCGCCGTCTTCTTCCGGCGAGCCCGGTGGGCCGCCCCAGATGTCGGCGCCGTGATCGTAGAAAATTTCGGTGCAAGGACCGCACGGGCCGGTATCGCCCATGGTCCAGAAGTTGTCGGAGGCGTAAGGCGCGCCTTTGTTGTCGCCGATGCGGATCATGCGCTCGACCGGCACACCGATCTGCTGGGTCCAGATGTCATAGGCTTCGTCATCCGAGGCGTAGACCGTTACCCAGAGTTTTTCCTTGGGCAGCTTCAGGACGCCGGTCAGGAAGGTCCAGGCGTAGGTGATTGCGTCGTGCTTGAAATAGTCACCGAAGCTGAAGTTACCCAGCATTTCGAAGAAGGTGTGGTGACGAGCGGTATAACCGACGTTTTCCAGGTCACTGTTCTTGCCACCGGCACGCACGCATTTCTGGCTGCTGGTCGCACGGGTGTACGCACGTTTTTCCTGGCCCAGGAAACAGTCCTTGAACTGGTTCATCCCCGCGTTAGTGAACAGCAGGGTTGGGTCGTTGCCCGGAATCAAAGAGCTGGAGGCTACACGAGTGTGGCCTTGCTCTTCGAAGAAGCGAAGGAAGGCTTCACGGATTTCTGCGCTTTTCATTAGGTTCTTCCACGGAGGCTGCGGCCAAAGGCCTGTGCGAAACGTCAACAGACGAAGCGACGGCAAAGGGCCGCATTATATCGGCCCAGCGCGCGGGGTACAGCGTGTTTATACGATAGAAACGGTCAATTGGACGGCTAACGCTGTCAGTTGCGCGAAAACTCGACGAATGTCGCGATGACTTGCTCGATTTGCGCGCGGCTCACGTCCATGTGCGTGACCATTCTAAGACGACCGGCGGCGCTGAGTTTGATCCCGCGCTCAGCGGCAAACGCCTTGATCGCCTCGGCCTTGTCGCCCATCTGCACATAAACCATGTTGGTTTGCACCGGTTCGACTTCGTAACCGGCTTTTCGCAGTCCGTCCGCGAGGAATTGCGCGTTGGCATGATCGTCCGCCAGACGCTGGACGTTGTTATCCAGTGCGTACAACCCCGCTGCCGCCAGAATCCCGGCCTGACGCATGCCTCCGCCGACCATCTTGCGCAGACGGCGCGCCTTGCCGATCAACTCGACCGAGCCGCACAACACCGAACCGATCGGCGCGCCCAGCCCCTTGGACAGGCAGACCGACACCGAATCGAAATGCTGGGTGATTTCCCGGGCATCGACACCCAGTTTGACTGCCGCGTTGTACAGGCGAGCGCCGTCGAGGTGCAGTTGCAACCCGTGTTCGCGAGTGAAACTGCGCGCCCGGGCCAGATACTCCAGCGGCAGCACCTTGCCCTGCATGGTGTTTTCCAGCGCCAGCAAGCGGGTGCGGGCGAAATGGAAATCGTCCGGTTTGATCGCGGCAGCCACCTGAGCCAGGTCCAGCGAGCCGTCGGCCTGCACTTCCAGCGGTTGCGGCTGGATCGAACCGAGCACCGCCGCGCCGCCACCTTCGTACTTATACGTGTGCGCCTGCTGGCCAACGATGTATTCGTCACCGCGCTCGCAGTGCGCCATCAGGCCCAACAGGTTGCTCATGGTGCCGGTCGGCACGAACAGCGCCGCGGCAAAGCCCAGGCGTTTCGCCAACTCGGCTTCCAGGCGATTGACCGTCGGATCTTCACCGTAGACGTCGTCACCGGTGGCCGCGTTGGCCATCGCGTCGAGCATCCCTGGAGTCGGCTGAGTGACGGTGTCGCTGCGAAGATCGATAACGCTCATGAATCTGGCCTCGGTAAGCAGGGGAAAATCCCTTTCGGAATGGAATTACTGCGGTCATGTCGACGAATAATCAACCCTTGGGCGAGGAAAAGACGCAGCAAGTGAGCGAAAAAGTCGATAGCAATCATCAGATAGCAGCAATGCACAGCTGAGAAATATGTGTTAAAAACGCTGCGCCGCCAGACAATCTGTCGGCAAAACGTTCTCAGGGCGGGGTGCAACTCCCCACCGGCGGTAATTGCGCGCAATGCGCATAGCCCGCGAGCGCTTGGCGACAGGCACGGCTTCGGCGGTGTTTGACGGCAAGGTCAGCAGACCCGGTGTGATCCCGGGGCCGACGGTCATAGTCCGGATGAAGAGAGAACGGGATTGGCGCCAAAGGGTCGTCCGCAGGCATTCTTGCGAGCGTGCGTACCCTTAAATCCCATTCGATTCATATGCCCTGTTTTATACATAAACAGGAGTCAGAACATGCAACCCACCGCAATCGACAGCAAAAGCAAACACCATCAGGGCGAGCGCGTTGCGTTCATCCAGGCCTGCTGGCACAAGGAAATCGTCGATCAGAGCCGTAAGGGCTTCGTCGCAGAAATGATTGCTCAGGGTTATCAGGAATCCGACATCGACTTCTTCGAAGTCGGCGGCGCCTTTGAAATGCCCCTGCACGCCAAGTTGCTGGCCAAGACCGGCCGTTATGCCGGTATTGTCGCGGCAGCCCTGGTTGTGGACGGCGGGATCTACCGTCACGAATTCGTCGCCCAGTCTGTGGTCAGCGGCCTGATGCAGGTTCAATTGGAAACCGAAGTGCCGGTGTTCTCGGTGTCCCTGACCCCGCACCACTTCCATGCCGGCGAAGAACATCAGAAGTTCTTCTTCGAGCATTTCGTACACAAAGGCCAGGAAGCAGCGAAGACGTGTGCGGATACGCTGAGCAAGATTCGGGCGTTGCGTCGTACTGAGCCACGCGCAGTAGCCGTCTAAACACCGCTCCTACAGAGTCAGCGTCGTCAGTTAGGCCAGGTTTTCGTCGGTGGTCGGCACGATCAGGATGCCGGCGCGCAGGCCGTTCTTGACCTTGGGGTTCGGGAAGATAATCCGCGCGCCCTCTTCTTCGATGATCCAGCGCGTCTGGGCGATGTCTTCGGCCAGCAGATAACCCACTTCCAGTTCCGAAAAGTTCTCGATGTCCGCCGGCAGGTTCAAGCGGAAGCTATCGCTGTGCTTGATGATTTCCCGTGCCACGCTGAACAACTGCAACCCATTCAGCGCCTCTTCGGTCAGTTCCGGCTCTGTGCCTTCGATGATCTGTTTAAGGCGGGTTTCAAGCAGGGAGACGTTGACCCCGTCGTTCTGCCCGAACGGCCGCGCCTTGCCCAACTCCAGGGTGAAAGACTCGGCACCCAGCTTGTCGTAGGTGTAGGAACTGAAAACGATGGACGGCTTGTTTTGCAGCAGCACCGCTTCCATGCCGGCAGCGCGCAGGCGAGCCAGTTCCTGACGGGAATGCTGGCGATCCTCTTTCCACGGATACAACGCAAACTGCTCGATCTTCGAGCCACGAATCGCCGTGTGCAGGTCGTAATGCAGACGATCGCGATCCGGCAGGCTGAAGAAACTGGCCGCCAGCCGCTCCAGTTCACAGGCGCGCAGGGCTTCGGAGCCGCTGGTTTGTTCGTGACGGCCGTTGAACAGCCGATTGACGTCCTGCTCGATAAAGCGCTCGCCCTTGCGAATCGCTTCCGGGTTGCCGAACAGGAACAGAATACGTGCGCGCGGCTTCAAATCGCCGCGAGCGATGTCATGCAACAGGCGATCGAGCAACTCGATCGGCGCTGTTTCGTTGCCATGGATCCCGGCTGACAGCAGCAGGTCCAGGCCATTGTCGCGAGCTTCAGGTGGCCGGACTTCCAGCGCACCTTCGCTCAACCAGCGCATGCGTACGCCTTCGACAGTCAGTTGAGTCTTCTCCGCCGGTTCGCGGCCGGCGAGGGTCAGTTCAAGCAGTTTGCCGAGGGCGAGCATAGAGCGGTTTCCTTAGTGGTCGTGGGCGCAATCCGGGCCGTGCACGTGGTCTTCGTCGCCGACTTCAGCCGGCTCCATTTCCAGTTGCAGACTTACCAGATTAGTCGCCAATGGGCGCAGCAGCAGGTTGGCGTATTCAGCGTCACCTTCTTCGACGTCCACGCCGATCAGCAATTGGCCGCGGCCATCGTGCTGAATCCACAGCTCTTTGCCTTGCCAAATGACAGCGACGCGGGTGCAGGAAGTTTCCAGTTGCGTGCCGTCGGTGTCTTCAAGGATCAGCTGCAGGGTATCGCTCATGTGTTTTACGCTCTCGACGTTCAATTGATCTGGAATGGATAAACCGCGCCCAGTTTAAGGATTTGCGTCAGTTCATCCAGTGCCGTCCGGCACTCAAGCAGCAATTGCGGGTCCGCAAGGTCGGTTTCGGCCATGCGGTCGCGGTAGTGCTTTTCGACCCATTCGGTCAGCGTGCCGTACAACGGTGCCGTCATGATAACCCCTGGGTTGACGGCCGCCAGTTCGGTTTCATTCAGTGCCACGCGCAAACGCAGGCACGCCGGGCCACCGCCGTTCTGCATGCTTTGCTTCAGATCGAAGACTTTGACTTCGCGGATCAGGCCGCCAGAACTGGTCAGGCTTTGCAGGTACTGCCAGACGCGTTCGTTGCCACGGCACTCTTCCGGCACGATCAACAGCATCGAGCCGTCAGGACGCGACAGCAACTGGCTGTTGAACAGGTAGGAACGCACCGCGTCTTCCACGGTAACCGCCGAACGGGGTACGCACACCGACTGGAATTTGCCGCCGACCTTGGCGAGTTTGCTTTGCAGCTCGGCCAGCATCTGCTCGGTGTCGAGGAACGCGTCCTCGTGATAGAACAGCACCTCGCCGTTACCCACCGCGATCACGTCGTTGTGGAACACGCCCTGATCGATCACCGCAGGATTCTGCTGGGCGTAGACCACGCCGTCATCGCTCAAACCGTGCAGACGAGCGACAGCTTGCGAGGCTTCGAGGGTCTGGCGCGCCGGGTATTTCTGCGGTGCCGGGTAGCGGTTATCGAACGCGCTGCGACCGAACACAAAGAACTCGACGCCGGCTTCACCGTATTCACGGCAGAAACGCGTGTGGTTGGCTGCGCCTTCGTCACCGAATTGCGCCACGGCCGGCAACGCCGCGTGGTGAGCGAAGTGCTTCTGGTCAGCGAACATTGCACCCAGTACACGACTGGTGGTCGGGTGCTCGATGCTGCGGTGGTATTTGCAGTTGAGGTTGGCGGCGGTGAAATGCACGCGACCGTCGGCGGTGTCGGCACTCGGGCTGACCGTGGCGGCGTTGGCCACCCACATGCTCGACGCCGAGCAACTGGCGACCAGCAACGGCATCGCGTCTTTCGCCGCTTGCTCGATCACTTGCGCGTCGGTGCCGCTGAAGCCCAGGCGACGCAGGGCGGCGACATCAGGACGCTCTTGCGGGGCCAGAACGCCTTGTTGAAAGCCCATTTCCATCAGCGCTTTCATTTTCGCCAGGCCTTGCAGCGCAGCTTCCTTCGGGTTCGAAGACTGCTGGCTGTTGCTCTGGGACGCGACGTTGCCGTAGGACAGGCCGCCGTAGTTATGGGTCGGCCCCACTAGACCGTCAAAATTGACTTCATAGGATTTCATCAGCGAGGCTCCACGAGAATCTGTTTTTATAGGCTTCAGTTACTGTTCAGTACGACCGCGTTGCGGTCATCGCCAGCAGGCTGGCTCCCACAGTGATTGGGTGGTACACAAAATGTGTGAACACCACCGAACCTGTGGGAGCCAGCCTGCTGGCGATGGGCATCACGCCATCTTCACGCCTGGCGTCAGGGCCGCTGGCAACGTCAGGCTCGGCGTTTCCAGCGAGGCCACCGGGTACGCGCAGTAATCTGCCGCGTAATAGGCGCTGGCGCGGTGGTTGCCCGAGGCGCCGACGCCGCCGAACGGTGCGCTGCTCGCAGCACCGGTCAGTTGTTTGTTCCAGTTGACGATACCGGCACGGCTTTCCAGCCAGAACTGCTGATAACGCGCTTCGGAATCCGACAGCAAACCGGCCGCCAGGCCATAGTCGGTGTCGTTGGCTTCAGCGATGGCCGCTTCAAAATCAGCGTAGCGGATCACTTGCAGCAACGGGCCGAACAGCTCTTCGTCAGGACGATCGGCAACGGCGGTCACGTCCAGAATACCTGGGGTCAGCAACGCGGCTTGTGCCTCAGGCTGAGTCATTTCCAGCAACGCCACGGCGCCATTGGCCAGCAGATGTTCCTGCGCATCCATCAGCGCTTTTGCCGCGCCAAGGGAAATCACCGAGCCCATGAACGGCGCTGGCTGCTGATCGAACGCACCGACTTCAATCGTCGAGCTGACCGCCACCAGACGCGCCAGGAGCGTGTCGCCCCAGGCGCCCTGCGGCACCAGCAAGCGGCGGGCACAGGTGCAACGTTGACCGGCAGAAATGAAAGCGGACTGAATGATGGTGTACACCGCTGCATCCAGATCAGCGACCTCATCGACCACCAACGGGTTATTACCCCCCATCTCCAGCGCGAGGATCTTGTCCGGACGACCGGCGAACTGCTGGTGCAGGTGATTGCCGGTGCGGCTCGAACCGGTGAAGAACAGACCGTCGATACCCGGGTTCGCCGCCAGGGCGATACCGGTTTCGCGAGCGCCTTGCAGCAGGTTCAACACGCCGGCTGGCAGGCCGGCTTCGATCCAGCACTTGACCGTCAGTTCGGCGACTTTCGGGGTCAGCTCGCTCGGTTTGAACAGCACGCTGTTACCGGCCAGCAGCGCCGGCACGATGTGACCGTTGGGCAAGTGACCCGGGAAGTTGTAAGGACCGAACACCGCGACCACGCCATGTGGCTTGTGGCGCAATACGGCGGTGGCGTCGCCCAGCGGGCCGCTCTTCTCGCCGGTGCGTTCGCGGTAGCTCTGCACCGAAATCGCAATCTTGTTGACCATGCTGGTCACTTCAGTCGCCGCTTCCCACAGCGGTTTACCGGTTTCTTCACCGATGCAACGCGCCAGTTCGTCAGCGTTGTTTTTCAGCGCGCCAGCAAAGGCTTCCAGCACCGAAATACGTTCTTCCAAAGTACGACGGGCCCAACCCGGAAACGCCTGACGCGCGGCTTGCACGGCAGACTCAACCTGAGCAGCGGTAGCGCCCTCGCCGGCCCACAGCACTTGCTGGGTCACCGGGTTCAACGATTGGAAGGCTTCACCCTGACCGGCCAGCCATTCACCTGCGATGTATAGCGAATTCATTATTTCGACTCCCGAGCAGCAGACAACGGAACGGCGCGCACTTGATCGCCGGCGTTGAGTTGAAGACGTTTGGCGGTCAGCGGATCGACTACCAGCGTACCGGCGGCAAGACGTGCGGGAGCGGCAGTGATCCGGCAGTCTTCGCGCTTGCGGTTGTGAATGATGAATGGCGTGGCGTCGTCACCCGGCGTGCCAACGGCCAACACCAGCGCCTGACTGTCTCGCACGGCGCGGATCTTGCCGGTTTCGCATTCGATGGCCGGGCCGGCGTCGAAAATGTCGACGTAACCCTGGTAGCTGAAACCTTCGCTCTTGAGCATGGCCAGCGCCGGCTCGGTGTCCGGGTGAACCTGACCGATCACGTTACGTGCATCCGGCGACAGGAAGCAGGTGTACAGCGGGAATTTCGGCATCAGTTCGGCGATGAACGCCTTGTTGCCCACGCCGGTCAGGTAATCGGCCTGGCTGAATTCCATTTTGAAGAAGTGTCGACCCAGGCTTTCCCAGAACGGCGAACGCCCTGCTTCGTCGGAGACACCGCGCATTTCGGCAATGATCTTGTTGCCGAACAGTTGCGGGAACTCGGCGATGAACAGCATTCGCGCCTTGGACAACATGCGGCCGTTGAGGCCGGTGCGGAAATCGGCGTGCAGGAACAACGAGCACAATTCCGAGTTGCCGGTCAGGTCGTTGGCCAGAAACAGCGTCGGGATTTCGCGGTAGATGTTCAGCTCTTGCGAAGCGCTGACCGTCAGGCCAACCCGGAAGTTGTACCAGGGCTCACGCAGGCCGACGGCGCCGGCAATGGCGGAAATGCCCACCACACGACCGTTGTCGTCTTCGAGGACGAACAGATAGTCCGCATCGCCGCGCCCGGCCTCGCCGCGAAAGGTCTTCTCGGCCCAGCCGACCCGATGGGCCAGACGCTCTTCGTTGGCCGGCAAGGTGGTCAGGCCGGTGCCGGTGCTACGGGCCAGGTCGATCAGAGCGGGTAAATCGCTGCTGCGTACGGGACGAACGATCATGCTATCTCCTCAAACGGGCCGCTTGCGCCACCCGCGAAACACTTGCTGCTTTCCAGGTTGAAAGCAGGCGTTAAACCGCCACCAGGCGCACGCTTGCACCTTCACCGACGCCCAGGGCTTCGGCCGCTTCCAGATCCAGGGTCACGGGTTTGCCCGGCGCGTAATCGAGCTCGAGCAACACGGCGCGGTAATCCTGCAACTGCGCATTGGCCACCAGGTACTGACGCCCTGCGCCTTTGACCGGCTCACCGATTTTCACCGGCACGACACGGCTCTGGGCGATCGAACGGATCCCCGAAACACGCGCATGCAACGTCGGGCCGCCGTCGAAAATGTCGATGTAGTGATCGGTCTCGAAGCCTTCGCGCATCAGGATGTCGAAAGTGATCTGCGCCCGTGGGTGCACCTGGCCCATCGCTTCTTGCGCGGAGTCCGGCAGCAACGGCACGTAGATCGGGTAATGCGGCATCAGCTCGGCGAGGAACGTGCGGCTCTTCAGACCGCACAGACGCTCGGCTTCGGCGTAGTTGAGGTCGAAGAAGTTGCGACCGATGGCGTCCCAGAACGGCGAGTCGCCATTTTCATCGCTGTAACCGACGATCTCGGTCACCACGGAATCGGCAAAGCGCTCCGGATGGCTGGCCACGAACAGCAAGCGGCCACGGGAGTTGAGCTCGGCCCACGGCGAACCCACCAACTCGCGCTGCACGTAGAAACTGGTCAGCAAGCTGTTGCCGGTCAGGTCGTGGCACTGGGAGAGCACGTGAATCTTGTTATGAATCTTCAGCTCGCGGGAGGCGTGCACGAAGGTTTCATTGCGGAAGCTGTAGAACGGCTCGGAATAACCGGCCGAGGCAACGATGGCCGAGCAACCGGCCAGTTTGCCGGTGGCGGTGTCTTCGAGGACGAAGAAATAGCTCTCTTCACCGTTGAAGCTGACTTCGGCAGCAAACGAGGCTTCGCTCGCGGCGATCTTGTCGCTCAGGCGTTCAACGTCATCCGGCAAGGAAGTGACACCAATCGGGCTGTCCGCAGCCAGACGCTGTACCTCGCCCAGATCAGCCATTTGCGCGGGGCGCATCACCAGCATGGTGTCACTCCTTTCTCTAAACTCTTTGAGGAAAATAAACCGGCCCGGTCTTTTGAAGACTTGGGTAGGAGCGAAGCTTGCTCGCGAAGGTGTGTCAGTCGACATCACTGTGACTGACACACCTTCGCGAGCAAGCTTCGCTCCTACAGAAAAGCGGGGCCGGCATCAAAATTGGGTTCGACGCCTGAAATCATCAGGCGTCGAAGGGTCTATCAGGCTTGCGTCAGTTTTGCTGCAGCGCGCTCGAAACGATCCAGGCCGGCATCGATATCGGCGTCTTCAACCACCAGGCTTGGCGCAAAACGCACCACGTCCGGGCCGGCTTGCAGGACCATCAGGCCTTCGCGCTCGGCGGCGTTGAAGATGTCCTTCGCCTTGCCTTTCCAGGCATCGCTCAGCACGCAACCGATCAACAGGCCCATGCCACGAACCTTGGTGAACAGGCCGTATTTCTCGCCGATCTGCTCCAGGCGAGCCTTGAACTTGTCGTGCTTGGCGTTGACGCCGGCCAGAACTTCAGGGGTGTTGATCACGTCGATCACCGCTTCGGCGACGGCGCACGCCAGCGGGTTACCGCCGTAGGTGGTGCCGTGAGTGCCGACGACCAGGTGTTTGGCCAGGTCTTCGGTGGTCAGCATGGCTGCGATCGGGAAACCGCCGCCCAGGCTCTTCGCGCTGGTCAGGATGTCCGGGATCACGCCGTAATGCTGGTAGGCGAACAGATGGCCAGTACGGCCCATGCCGGTCTGCACTTCGTCGAAGATCAGCAGCGCGTTGTGCGCGGTGCACAGGTCACGGGCGCCTTGCAGGTATTCGAGTTCGGCCGGGATAACACCGCTCTCGCCCTGGATCGGCTCCAGAACCACAGCGCAGGTCTTGTCGGAAATGGCGGCTTTCAGCGCGGCCAGATCGTTGTACGGCACATGGGTGATGCCGGTGATTTTCGGACCGAAACCGTCGGAATACTTCGACTGGCCACCGACGTTCACGGTGAACAGGGTACGGCCGTGGAAGCTGTTGAGCGCGGCGATGATTTCGTACTTCTCGCTGCCAAACCGATCATGGCCGACACGACGGGCCAGCTTGAAAGCGGCCTCGTTGGCTTCGGCGCCGGAGTTGCAGAAGAACGCACGCTCGGCAAAGGTTGCGTCGATCAGCTTATGCGCCAGGCGCAGGGCAGGCTCGTTGGTGAACACGTTGGACACGTGCCACAGCTTGTTCGCCTGCTCGGTCAAGGCACCGACCAGCGCCGGGTGCGCATGGCCCAATACGTTAACGGCAATCCCGCCGGCGAAGTCGATCAGCTCGCGGCCAGACTGGTCCCAAACGCGGGAACCGGCGCCACGCACAGGAATGAAGGCGGCAGGCGCATAGTTGGGAACCATTACCTGGTCGAAATCGGCGCGTTCTACCGCAGCGTGCTCAACGGACATCGGAGTCTCCTGAAGAGGAACACTCGCCGGAAACTGGCGAGCGATGGGGGGATTGTAAGGACAGTTTTCAGCCCGGCCTTGCCGCCAAGCGACAACTTCTTATAGCGCAAACCCCGGTTTCAGCCGGGTTTACGGCAATGCGACATATAGCGTCGCAAAGGCGCAGTTTAAACCGGCGGCACAGGTTATAGGCAGGCTTGTCGAACGGTGCGGTAAATATGTACCGCACACCGTGCTTCATCGTTTGTTTTCCTTGGGTTCCATCCAAACGCTAACGGACTAGCGCCATGATTCAGCATGACCCCGAGCTTACCGCTCAGCCAGACGCGCATTTCCAGCATGCGTTCCACAATCTGCCCGACTGGCTATTAACAGCATCGCCCGCTACGCGCACTGCACTGAAAAGCGCGCGGCTGGACCTCCCGGAATGGCACGCCCAGGCAACCCGCCAGCAGCACCAATCATTGAAAGCGGCCAGCACGCACTATCTGGCCCAGCGTAACCACCTGGAATCCATGCTGGATAAACTGCAGAACGCCCGGGACTTTGCCGAACCGCTTCTGCGTGACGCATTGAAAACCCGGTACGGCCTGGAACTGGACGTCAAGACGACCTTCCTGCGCCTGTACATCCCGCAGACCGTTCCGTGGTTCCCGATCAAGACCGGTGCCGCGCGCACCTGGACGGTCTCGCTGCTCGACGCCGCCCTGCACAACTTTCAGGATTCGGAAACCGAAGCGCAGGCTTACGAATCTGCCTCGACGTTCATCACCGAACCCTCGTCCACCGGGCAATTCGATACATTGCCGGCGATCAAGCGCCAACTCTCCATTCAGCACTTCACCCGGTTGTGCAGGGAACTGGATATCGGCGCTCGATACGAGGCCCACCTCAAGGAAAACCTGGGGTTTACCAACCCGGTCGCCGCTGCCGTGTTGAAGTCGAGCGTGATCAAGACGCACAAGGCCGCCCTGCTATCAGCCCTGCATCTGGCCCAGGTCCGTGGCGACCTGCCGCTGGATGCAGGGCAATCGATTCTCGACATGATCGAGGGCCGCGAAAACGTGGGGCTGGACAACTGGCGACTGCACTGTCACGACCTGAGCCTGATGTCTTCATTGCTGACCGGCATCGTCATTTTCGCGCCGCGACTTGAACTCACCTCCCAACGCTCGCGAATCATCGCCTACATCCCCGACGATCCGGAACACCCGCTCAAACAATACCCCGACACCCTGGCGTTCATGACCGAGCTGACCCGCAAACTGCGCTCGCCTGCTTACCAGGCGTTCTTCAGCCGGTTCATCGATCATCAGGAACGAGGCCACTTTTTCGCCGACCTCAACAGTCGCCTCCGCGCCGTGACCTGGCATGAACACCTGCGCGGCGATCCGCTGCCGAGCTGGCGCGACACCCCCATCGACAAGCCCAACCTGCAATTCTCGGTGAACCCGATCAGAAACGATCTGTGGACTCACCTCTACCAGCAGCAATTGAACAAGCTGCTCAATGACGCACGCACCCTTGCGGTTTCTACCGCCAGCGCCGACCGAGCAGCGCGATGGGCGGCGTGGGACGCCTTCAGCAATGTCGCCAAAAAGATCCTTGAAGTGGCGTCGTTCGTGGCCCTGCCCTTTGTTCCGTTTCTGGGCGAATTGATGCTCGCCTACATGGCCTACCAAGTGCTCGACGACACGTTCGAAGGCATCATCGACTGGGCCGAAGGCCTGAAAACCGAAGCGTTCGGACACTTGATGACGATCGCCGAGACGGTGGTTGAACTCGGGACGTTCGCGGTGGGCGGTGTCATGGCGGCCGGTGCGTTCAATGGCCTCATGTCTCGCGAGGCGGTGACGCTGATTTCCCCGCTCAAACCCATCAAGACAGCCGCAGGTAAAACCCGATACTGGAAACCGGATCTCACCCCTTACGAACAGTCCGTTGATCTGCCGGACGCTGCCAGCCCCGACCCTCTCGGTTTGTATCAGCATGAGGGCAAAACACTGGCGCGCGTTGAAGGCAAACTCTACTCGGTAAAACCGGACAGCAAGACTGGCCGCTTTCAGATTCAACACCCGCGCCGGGCCGACGCCTATCAGCCGGCCCTGCGACACAACAACCACGGCGCCTGGCAGACAACACTGGAGCGACCGCTGACGTGGGACCGGGAAACCGTGCTACGCCGCCTCGGCCAGAGCGTCGAATCGTTCAATACTGCCGAGCGTGAGCAACTCCTGCAGATCAGCGGTTTTCACGACAACGTGTTGCGCGAGATCCACGTCGAGAATCAGCGCCCGCCTTCGCTGCTGACCGACACGATCAAACGCTTCAGGATCGACCGTGACATTCAGGCACTGGTCGAGCAGACCGGCAGTGACCATCCCGACCGCTATCAGGCGCTGAACCAGCGCAGATCGCTGTTCCAGTCTCGCTACCGTGAACTTGAAAAAACCGACAATCGCCATGTTCAGCTACTGCAAGGCGAAGTACAGGGACTGCCCACGGACATCGCACAAGAACTGGTGAGCAACGCAAGCGGCACCGAACTGAAGCAAATGCACAACGGCCGCTTGCCCCAGCGCCTCAAGGATGTAGCGCTGAAAGCCATGGACGCGGTGCGTGTCGCCAGAGCCTATGAGGGGTTTTATCTGGAGGACATGGAAACGGTGGACACCCATCGCCTGGCCCTGCATAGCCTTGAGTCACTGCCCGGCTGGCCTGCCCGCCTGCGCATCGAAGTCAGGGAGTTCACCCATGAGGGGACGTTGCGCGACAGCATCGGAGACCCCGATGCGCCGACCCTCAGAACATTGGTGTACGCCGAGGACCACACGTATCAGGTCCATGAAAACATGGCTCTGCCGGGCGACTTTTATCAGGCCCTCCTGCAGACACTTCCCGACGCTGAACGCACGGCATTGGGTCTTTCTGCCGAAGACGGTCAACTACTCAAACAACGCATTGCCGAGCATGCGCAGAACAATCCCGCATTGCGCACGCTACTGGTGAAGCATCCCAACCGAAAACCCTTCTATGACCCGGCAACCATGCGCCTGCCCGGCGGATCGGAGGGTTACAAGCGAACAGGTCGTCCCATCCCCACACTGGATGACAGGGTTCGCGAGGTGTATCCAGGCCTGCCCCAGGAAGAACTACGCGCCGTCGTCGCCCGCCTGCAACGCCACCCCGATGGCGCTCGCGTGGAGCTTTCACGCCTGAGCAATGAACTCGAACGGCTGCATGAAGACCTGGATACCTGGATAAAGGAAGCCCCCACCGTCCACCCCGAAACCGGACAGCCATTGAGCGAGCTGGAGCAACAGGCCCAGCATCACAACCGCCGGTTGCTGGCTCAGGAAATCCAGCAGAGCTGGCGTCGGCAAACGCCACGGGACCTCGAATCGACAGAGCACAGTGATCGCTATGTATTGCGGTTTGCCGAGCCGATTCTGGGTGAGCTGCCGGTGCTGACGGCGGACTTCAGTCACGTATCGCTGGTCGCCCTCGAAGGCAGTCACGCGGAACAAGGTGTTCACGGTTTCCTGCAAAACTTCAGCGACCTTCGTCGTCTCGACTTGCGGCGCTTCTCCCTGACCACCCTGCCCGACGCCATCCCACGGATGATCAACCTCGACACATTGGTGCTGAACGAATGCGCGATCAGGATTGATGCCGACGCGTGGTCGAAACTGTCCTCTTTGAACAAACTGGTGATGCTGGACCTGTTCCGTAATCCGGTTGATGTGGTACCCGATGTCGGCGCATTTACCGAGCTCGTGCACCTGGACCTGAGCGCAACCGGGCTGACTGAAATCCCCGTCAGCGCTATCACGCACCCCAGACTCGATACGCTCATGCTGATCAATAACCGGATCACCGAGCTGCCCGAAGGGGTGTTCGACAGCGTGGTCTACGACAAGCGCGGCGTGCACCTGTCGGACAACCCGCTCGTCGACAGCGCTCGACAACTCGTCAAGCTTCAATACTTCGAAACCTCATACGATCTGGGCGTCTATGCCCCCGAGGCGGATATCGAACGAGCCAGGGCGCTCTACCCGAACATGGAAGTCGAGCAGGCCAGCGATTTCGTCTACGAACTGCCTGGCACACTGGAAGAGGGCCGAGAGGCGCTGACCCAACTGGAGGAAGAACTGGCTCAATTGAGCAACGATCTGACGACATGGACAGCCGATCTGCCACCGCGCCATCCGCTAACGGGTGAACCCTTCAGTGACATGCAACAGTTTGTCGAACACGCCAATCGCGATGAATTCAAAGAGGCAATGGAACGCTGCTGGCGGCATGACGCAGACCTGGATGATTTCAATGAGTCGCTTGAGCCGACATTCGAACTCTCCATCCGCCCGGTCATCACCGGGGAACTGCCGACCCTCAGCGCTGACTTCAGTCATGTCTCGGCGCTGGAGCTGCACTGTGTCGATGGCGTGACGCGCATCGGGCGTTTTCTGGAATCCTTCCCGAACCTGAGAAGCCTGAGGCTGCGCGACTTCAACCTCGGTGACATTCCCGATGCGGTGTTCAAGATGGGGCGACTCAGGTCGCTGTCGATTCCCAACTGCCGCGTCAGTCTGTCAGTGCAGTCGGTCGGCGCATTGGCGGGAATGGAACAGCTCGAATACCTCGATCTGGGCCTCAACCCCTTGGGGCTGACACCCGACCTGAGTCAGATGCCGGACCTGGCGACCATTCTGCTCAACGACAGCGGCATCACCGACATACCCGATGGCCTGCTACAACTGGCAGAACTGGACTGGGCAGACTTGAGTGGCAATGCAATCACCAACGTATCCAGCGACCTGTTGGAGTTGCCCGTGGAAGTGGCCGAGAACATTACGCTGAGGGGCAATCCGTTTACGGAGGAAAGCCTGTTGCGGCTGATCAGTTACTTCGAACGCACACGTGCCGACTTTGGCGTGGAAGAGGTGATCAATCGAGGTGAAATGTACGTATCCACCTCCGAGGGTTCCGAGATCGACGAATAGATCAGCCGCGCTCGGACGGCACTGACGACAACTCGAACGGGCTGCTGCTGCGCCGCTGGTTACGATCTTCCCGCGGCGTGGCGCCGAAGAAGTTGCGGTAGGCGCTGGAGAAATGTGGCCCCGAGGAGAAGCCGCAGGACAGGCCGATCTGGATGATCGACTTGCTGGTTTGCATCAACATCTGCCGGGCCTTGTTCAGGCGCAGCTCCAGGTAGTACTGGCTCGGCACACGGTTGAGGTATTGCTTGAAGATCCGCTCCAACTGGCGACGGGACACGCACACGTGTTGGGCGATTTCGTCGGTAGTCAGCGGCTCTTCGATGTTGGCTTCCATCAGCAACACCGCCTGGGTGAGCTTCGGATGGCTGGAACCGAGGCGGTTCTGCAGCGGAATGCGTTGGCGTTCGCCGCCTTCGCGGATGCGCTCGACCACCAGTTCTTCGGATACGGCGCCAGCGAGTTCGGCGCCGTGATCACGGGCCAGCACCGCCAACAACAGATCGAGTACCGACAGGCCACCGCACGCCGTCAGGCGATCGCGATCCCAGTCGAACAGATGGCTGGTGGCGATGACTTTCGGGAAACGTTCGGCGAAATCGTCCTGCCAGCGCCAGTGCACGGCGGCGCGATAACCGTCGAGCAAACCGAGTTGCGCCAACGGATAAACACCGGCGGACAAACCACCGATCACGCAACCTGCACGCACCAGTTGTTTCAGCGCACTGCTGAGCGCCGGCGCGAGGGTGGTCGGCGGCTCATCGGCGAGCAGGAACAGTTTCTGCAGGTTTTCGAGCTTGCCGGCCCAGGGTTCACCCGGCAATTGCCAGGCGCCTTCGGTCGACGGTTCGGCCTGCAGGAACGACAGTTCGTAGACCACGTCCGGATGCACACGCTGGGCAACACGCAAGGCCTCCTCAGCCAGCGCAAGCGTCAGTGCTTTAGTGCTGGGCCAAATCAGGAAACCAATTCGATGGGCAGTCATGGCGGGCAATCCGAAACGAAACAGTGATGAAGGCATGGGCCAATGCTAGCCCGTAAATGAACGCAAATCTCAAAACCAACGCAGATCAACTGTAGGAGCCGGCTTGCTGGCGATAGCGGTATGTCTGTGCCAGATATTTAAACTGACCCACCGCTATCGCCAGCAAGCCGGCTCCTACAAATCGGGGCCGGCCTCTAAATTGCGAAGCATGCACTATCCCGGTGCACAACGGCAGTCTTGATTATTTCAGGCTGCCAGAGAGGAATTGTTGCAGACGTTCGGACTGTGGATTGACCAGCACCTCACGCGGGTTGCCGCTTTCTTCGACGACACCTTTGTGCAGGAACACCAGCTGGTTCGACACTTCACGGGCGAAGCCCATTTCGTGGGTCACCACCACCATGGTCCGGCCTTCCTGGGCCAGGGCCTGCATCACCTTCAGCACGTCGCCGACCAGTTCCGGGTCGAGGGCCGAGGTCGGTTCGTCGAACAGCATCACCTCAGGTTCCATCGCCAGCGCACGGGCAATCGCCACGCGCTGCTGCTCGCCACCGGACATGTGGCCAGGGTAAGCGTCTTTACGATGTGCCACACCGACCTTGTTCAGGTAGTGCTCGGCTTTCTCGCGGGCTTCGGCCTTGGACATGCCGAGCACGTGGACCGGCGCTTCCATGATGTTTTCCATCGCGGTCATGTGCGACCACAGGTTGAAGTGCTGGAACACCATCGACAGACGCGAACGCATGCGTTGCAGCTGTTTCGGGTCAGCGGCTTTCAGCGCGCCGTCCTTGTTGGCAACCAGTTTCAGCTCTTCGTTGTTGAGCAGGATCTTGCCCGCGTGCGGCTGCTCCAGCAGGTTGATGCAGCGCAGGAAGGTACTTTTGCCGGAGCCACTGGAGCCGATGATGCTGATCACATCGCCAGCCGCCGCTTTCAGGGACACGCCCTTGAGCACTTCGTGACTGCCATAGCGTTTATGCAGGTCTTGGACTTCAAGTTTGTACATGCGGTCGGTTCTCACAAAAACAGTCAGTCAGTCGTTGAGCAAGCGCCCGTGACGCAGCGCTTCGCGCCCCGCCACCTTGGCCAGCCAGAAACCGGGTTGGGCATAACGCAGCCGTTCAATGGCAAACAGCACCCCGGACGTACCAGCACACACCGTGCTGACCCGATCCGATAACGGATCGATCACTTCAAAAATCTCGTCGCCGGCTTCGATCCACTCACCGGGTTTACGCAGAAAACTGATCACACCCGGATGCGGCGCGAACAGCAATTCGGTGCCTTCGAACGGCATGCCTTCACACGCGTCCTGCGCAGGTTTCGGCCATTCGCCGCTGATCAAGCCTTGCTCGGCGAGGAACGCGAGAATGCCTTCGGCGTGAGCCTCGGCGTCAGCGCGAGCGGTATCGGCCTGCCCCCCTAATTCAATAGTAGTCGCCAGGCACGCCAGTGGAATCTGCGCCTCAGGAAACTGACGGGACAGACGCAACCATGGCAGCGAGCAGGCTTCGTCGAAGGAGCTGCCGCCGGAATCTTCCGCCAGCAGGCCCACTTTCACATTCAGGTGCGCGGCGAGCGAACGCCATTGCGGCCAGTGTTGCGGCAACGCGTACATGTGCAGCGCGGCTTCGGCATCGCAGTGCAAATCGAGCACCACATCGGCGGTGCAGGCATGGCTGAGCAACACGCGCTGCATGCCTTGCAACTGGCTGCTCGCCTGCGGCAATGCCGCCAGGTGATCGCTCATGGCCTGACGGATCAAGCGGATGTTGGCGTGCGGATCGTCACCCAGATGTCCTTCGAGTTGGGCGGCCACTGGCGCGCTCAGTTCGACGAAATCGCGGTTGAAGTTCTTGCCGCTGCCCGCTTCGAAACGCCCTTGATGACTGCCTTGCAACAGTTGACCGAGGCCCAGTGGGTTGGCCACCGGCACCAGTTCAACCACACCGTTGAGCAAGCCTTGGGCTTCGAGTTCGGTCAGGCGCTTTTTCAGCTCCCAGGCCGTGCGCATGCCCGGCAATTCATCGGCGTGCAGGCTGGCCTGGATGTAGGCCTTGCGCTCGCCGCTACCGAAGCGGAACACCGAAATCTGGCGTTCGCTACCGAGATGGCTCCACGGCAATGGATGATCGATGCGTTCCATATCAGTGCTTCCGCGGGGCCAGGTAGCCCAGCCAGCGGCGCTCGGCCAGTTTGAACAGTTTCACCAGAATGAAGGTCAGGCACAGGTAGAACACACCCGCGGTGATGTACGCTTCGAACGGCAAGTAGAACTGAGCGTTGACCGTGCGCGCGGCACCGGTGATGTCGATCAGGGTCACGATGGACGCCAGACTGGTGGTCTGCAGCATCATGATCACTTCGTTGCTGTATTGCGGCAGCGCCCGGCGCAGGGCCGATGGCAGCAGAATCCGCTTGTACATCTTGAAGCGCGACATGCCCATGGCCTTGGCCGCTTCGATCTCACCGTTCGGCGTAGCGCGCAGGCTGCCGGCGATGATTTCTGCGGTGTAGGCGCTGGTGTTGATCGCGAAGGCCAGGCACGCACAGAACGTCGCGCTGGACAGCCACGGCCACAGGAAGCTTTCCCGCACCGCCTGGAATTGCGCCAGACCGTAGTAGATCAAAAACAGCTGCACCAGCATCGGCGTGCCGCGGATCACGTAGGTGAAGAGCCAGGCAGTCATATTGACGGCCGCGTTCTTCGAGACGCGCATCAGCCCCAGCGGCAAGGCCGCCAGCAGACCGAAAAACAACGACAGTGCGAGCAATTTGAGGGTGGTCACCAGGCCGCCGAGGTACAGCGGCAGGGCCTCCCAAATGACGTTGTAGTCGAAGATCATAGATCAGCCGCCCTTACGCCTACCGAGTAGCGCTTCTCAAGGTGACGCAATGCCAGCAATGAGACACTGGTGATCACCAGGTACATCGCGGCCACTGCGAGGAAGAAGGTGAAAGGCTCGCGGGTGGCATCTGCCGCCTGCTTGGCCTTGAACATCATGTCTTGCAGACCCACCACCGAAATCAGCGCGGTGGCCTTGGTCAGTACCAACCAGTTGTTGGTGAAGCCCGGAATCGCCAGGCGAATCATCTGCGGCACCAACACCCGGAAGAACACCTGGAAGCTGCTCATGCCGTACGCCATACCGGCTTCGGCCTGACCCTTCGGAATCGCCATGAAGGCGCCACGGAAGGTTTCCGACAGGTACGCACCGAAGATGAAACCCAGGGTGCCGATACCGGCGGCCAACGGGTTCAGGTCGATGTAATCGTCATAGCCGAGCATCGGTGCGACGCGGTTGAGCAGGTCCTGACCGCCGTAGAAAATCAGCAGGATCAGCACCAGATCGGGAATCCCGCGGATCACCGTGGAATACAGATCGCCCAGCCAGGCCAGCCAACGCACCGGCGACAGACGCAGCGCAACGCCGATCAGCCCCAGGACGATGGCCAGGGCCATGGACGACAAGGCGAGCTGAAGCGTCAGCCATGCGCCATCGAGGATGACAGCCCCGTAGCCTTTCAACATGATTCAGATCCTCGAAAGTTGGGATGAAAAAATGGCGCAAACCTCAGAGATCCTGCTGCTTGCGCCATTCGGACTTGTCGCCGGGACGTGTTACTTGCCGTAGATATCGAAGTCGAAGTACTTGTCCTGGATCTGCTTGTACTTGCCGTTCTCGCGAATGGCGGTGATCGCGGTGTTGACCTTGTCTTTCAGCGCATCACCCTTGCGAACAGCAATACCTACGCCGTCGCCAAAGTATTTGACGTCGGTGAAGGCCGGGCCCACGAAAGCAAAACCTTTGCCGGCGTCGGTTTTCAGGAAACCGTCATTCAGCAGCGTAGCGTCTGCCACGGTGCCGTCGAGGCGACCGGCAGCGACGTCGAGGTAAATTTCGTTCTGCGAACCGTACGGCTTGACCTCGGCACCCAGCGGGGCCAGGACTTCGCGGGCGAAACGCTCGTGGATCGAACCACGCTGCACGCCGATGTTCTTGCCCTTCAGCTCGGTCAGGCCTTCGCTGACTTGAGTGCCGGCCTTCATGACCAGGCGAGCCGGGGTGTTGTAGTACTTGTTGGTGAAGTCCACGGACTTCTTGCGGTCTTCAGTGATCGACATGGACGACAGGATGGCGTCGATCTTGCGCACTTTGAGTGCCGGGATCAGACCGTCGAACTCTTGCTCGACCCAGACGCACTTGACCTTCATCTCTTCGCACAATGCGTTGCCGATGTCGTAGTCGAAACCAACGATGCTGCCGTCCGGTGCTTTGGAAGCAAACGGAGGGTAAGCCGCTTCGATGCCAATTTTCAGAGGCTTTTCATCGGCGAAGGTTGGCAGGGACAGCACGGACAGTGCCAGGGCGCCAAGCAGCACGAGTTTCTTCATCTTGGGACTCCATCGGTAAAGGGCTAAAACGGCAGAGTGAGCAACAGCCCATTATGCGAATGAGTAAAACCGGAAAGCGGTTGCTGCGTCCTGGGAAACCGGCGTTGTTTTCAACGCGAGCAACGACGAGCGAGTGATCGGCATTCTAACGACAGGCCCGAAGCCGATATTTCTTCAATGCGACAACAAATTACAGAAGCACCGAGAAAGCCGTTTAGGCACGTTGACAGCCTTGCAATTTCATGCAAGAGCAAAAGACAGTGAACCGATCTATATTGCAAATTGCGGGCCTATTATTCGCAAAGCCTTCTAATCCGGCAAGCGCAGCGTGGGTTCTTATTTTTTTGCGGGGCTGAAATGCACGGATGCGAGGTTATGGCGTTTCGCAATGCCCCGTATCGGCGCGGGCGGTTACACATTCAGTTACTTGAAGGGTGGCGGGTAACAGTGGGAAATGGACTACAGGGGAAGCCGATAATTATTGGGCGTTGTTTATGCGGTGTCTGACAGTCCGCCTTCGCGGGCAAGCCTCGCTCCTACAGGATTCAGGTACACCTCCCCCCCTGTAGGAGCGAGGCTTGCCCGCGAAGAGGCCCTAACTGCCAATACAAAACCTCAGGCAATAAAAAGCCCCACCAGACTCATCACCTGGCAGGGCTCCAATAACGCCAAACGCTACTTACGCAACATTCATCGTCTTGTGCGTATCAATCAAATGCTGCACCACACCCGGATCCGCCAGGGTCGAAATATCCCCCAACCCATCATATTCAGCAGTCGCAATCTTGCGCAGAATCCGGCGCATGATCTTGCCCGAACGCGTCTTCGGCAGCCCCGGCGCCCACTGGATCACATCCGGCGAAGCAATCGGGCCAATCTCTTTACGCACCCAGTTCTTCAGCTCCAGACGCAATTGCTCGCTCGTCTCTTCGCCAGCGATCAAAGTGACGTAGACATAAATGCCCTGCCCCTTGATGTCGTGCGGTACACCGACCACGGCGGCCTCGGCGACTTTCGGGTGCGCAACCATCGCGCTCTCGATCTCGGCGGTGCCCATGCGGTGGCCGGACACGTTGAGCACGTCGTCCACACGGCCGGTGATCCAGTAGTAACCGTCCTCGTCACGACGCGCACCGTCACCGGTGAAGTACATGCCGCGGAAGGTCTTGAAGTAAGTGTCGACGAAACGGTCATGGTCGCCATACAGCGTGCGTGCCTGGCCTGGCCACGAATCGAGGATCACCAGGTTACCCTCGGCGACGCCTTCGATGATGTTACCCAGGTTGTCCACCAGCGCCGGCACCACGCCGAAGAACGGACGTGCCGCTGAACCAGGTTTCAGCGCGTGAGCGCCTGGCAACGGGCTCATCATGTTGCCGCCGGTTTCGGTCTGCCACCAGGTATCGACGATCGGGCAACGGGATTGACCGACGTTTTTGTAGTACCAGTCCCACGCTTCCGGGTTGATCGGCTCACCGACCGAACCCAGCAGACGCAAGCTGCTGCCGTCAGCACCTTCAACAGCGGCCTTGCCCGACGCCATCATCGCGCGGATCGCGGTCGGCGCGGTGTAGAGGATGTTGACCTTGTGCTTGTCGACGATCTTCGCCACCCGGGTGATGTCCGGGTAGTTCGGCACACCTTCGAACAGCAGCGTGGTCGCGCCGTTGGCCAGCGGGCCGTAGACAATGTAGCTGTGGCCGGTGACCCAGCCGACGTCGGCGGTGCACCAGTAGATTTCGCCCGGGCGGTAGTCGAACACGCGCTCGTGGGTCATGGCCGCGTACAACAAGTAGCCGCCAGTGGTGTGCTGCACGCCCTTCGGCTTGCCGGTGGAACCGGAGGTGTAAAGGATGAACAGCGCTTCTTCGGCGCCCATCTCTTTCGGCGCGCAGACACTGCCCGCCACTTTCATCAGGTCTTCAAACCAGATGTCGCGATGCTGGTTCCACTTGATGTCGCCACCGGTGCGCTTGCACACGATGACTTTCTGAATGCTGCTGGTTTCCGGGTTGGTCAGCGCGTCGTCGACGTTGGACTTGAGCGGGATTTTCTTGCCGGCACGAATGCCTTCGTCCGCTGTGATCACAACTTTGGAGCGGCAGTCGATGATGCGACCGGCCAGGGCTTCCGGCGAGAAACCACCGAACACCACCGAGTGAATCGCGCCGATCCGGGTGCAGGCCAGCATGGCGACCACGGCTTCGGGGATCATCGGCATATAGATAGTCACCACGTCGCCGCGGTGCACATCCTGGCCGCGCAAGGCGTTGGCGAACTTGCAGACTTGTTCGTGCAGCTCGCGGTAGGTGATGTTGCGGCTTTCGGAAGGGTCATCCCCTTCCCAAATGATCGCGACTTGATCGCCGCGCTCGGCCAGATGACGGTCGAGGCAGTTGTAGGAAACGTTCAGGGTGCCGTCGGCGAACCATTTGATGTCGACATGGTGATCGTCGAAGGACGTCTGCTTCACCGTGGTGAAAGGCTTGATCCAGTCGAGGCGCTTGGCTTGCTCGCGCCAGAAACCGTCAGGGTTGACGACCGACTGCTGGTACATGGCTTTGTAGGTTGCCTCGTCGGTCAGCGTGTTGGCTGCTACCTCGGGACGAACGGGATACAGAGAAGCCGCACTCATCTTTCTTACCTCGGTGGAATAGTTGTTTTTGTATGGCCCTGTTGTAGCCCGGGCCGGGCCTATAGAACCATTCGACGATGGTAGTAACAAGCCCCTACAAATTATCGTGATAAGCCCCAATTGCCTCCGCTAAACCCTGTAGGAGCCGGCTTGCTGGCGATCATGACGACTCGGTTTATCAGATACGCCGCTATCGCCAGCAAGCCGGCTCCTACAAGGTGATGATCGTTCCGCCAACAGGTTATTCGGTGATTGTTACGAAATCTGTCAAAGGTGTTTATCAAAACCCCACCTATATGAATGCCACCCCCACGCCTAAAATCCACCTCGCCAACAAGGCAAACCCTGATTAACCAAGTTGCAGCCCCCACGAAGGCAGTTAATCAAAAACCCGGTAACCAAGTTCCACACGCAACCCCAAAAAGGTTGCGTGACCCCACTCGACCTCTAAAAGGTAAAACCGAAATGAAAGCTTTATTAGTTCTGGCCCTCTCCAGCCTGTGCGCAACCGCCATGGCAGACGAGGTCCCGACTGATGTCGCCCAGCAACAACCGGTCATCGAGGAATACACTTACTCCACTCACCTCGATATCGCCAAAGTTGTCTCCATGAGTGAAATCCCCAATGTGTGCGAAGTTGTCCCCATGAAAATGGAATACGACGACTCCAAAGGCCAACGCCACATCCTGCGCTACAGCATCATGGGTAACGGCTGCTCCAACGGCTGATCACCCGCACTCCCCTAAACGGTTCGACCCAATGCCCGATCATCACACCGACCTGTAGGAGCCAGCTTGCTGGCGAAAGCAGTCGACGCAATGTTCCAGGCAGTCAAAGCGCCGAACCGTATAGATCGATTTATACGATAGCTTTAAGCATTTATTTGCGCTTTTTAATCGAATCCATCGGCGTAGTATGAATTCCACACCAAGGCACACAACGCCAACGAACCTGGAGCAACGACCATGAAAACCAAACTGATCCTCGCCCTGACCCTGTCTGTACTGGCCGCCAACACCTTCGCCGCCGACGGTTACGACCGCACGGGCTCGGCCACTTTCACCACCGAAGCCGCTGTCGCTTCTGACGGTTACGACCACACCGGCTCGGCCAAAGTCGCCGCCGATGGTGCCGATCACGTCGGTGCAGGCAAACTCGCTTCCGATGGCTTCGATCACACCGGCGCCGCCAAAGTCGCTGCCGATGGTGCCGAGCATGTCGGTGCAGGCAAACTCGCCGCCGATGGCGCAGACCACGTCGGTGCCGCTCGCCTGAGCTGATCATCGAGCGTGACTGACAGCCCGACTTCGGTCGGGCTTAGTTGTGTCTGAGGCCAGCGAAAACCGACTCAAAACACAACATGTAGTGAAAAACCCGATTTTTTGGCTATTTTTTGAACAAAAAAGTAGCACGTCAAAATTTAAGAAAAAAAATCTGCGCCCGCGATCTCCAGCCAAAGCCCTGTAAACCCTCGCTCCGACCGAAAAACCCTCCTTCTCGACCGCTCCATGCGCGGATTCGCCCCACCACGGCCGCAAAAATTTCCCTATAATGCCGGCTTAAACGGGCCTGCAATATTCCCTTACAGGGATGACAGCCAGTCCGAAGCCCAGGCCGACGTCGTCAACGACTGCAGCGCCATCAGCGGCTCTCGGAACCCCGTACAAAATTATGTTTATTTGCCTGCGTGTACCGCTGCAAAAAACGCTATCAAACGCGGCCAGACCGGTCGTGTGAAAAACCAACCAATCAGTTTTCACACGGGCATCTGGCCCTCACGCAGGAGACGACACGTCATGCTGAGCTGGGACGAATTCGACAAAGAAGACAGCGGCGAGACCGTGGTAAAAGGCGCCAACGCCGGCCACGCGACTGAAGCCAACATGGACCGCCTCGACACCGCCGGTGGTGTTGCCGCTCAAGAAGCTCGCGCTGTAACCGCGTCCGACTCCGCCGCCATCGCTCGCGCCAAGGCTGCCCTCGACAACCTCGACATCGCCGAAGGCCTCGCCGAACTCGAAGGCGCCTCCGCCCGTGTCGCCGTTGACGAAAAGCGCATGATCAACTGCCGCGCCGACCTCAACCAACTCGTACCGTTCAAGTACGACTGGGCCTGGCAAAAGTATCTGGACGGCTGCGCAAACCACTGGATGCCGCAAGAAGTCAACATGACCGCCGACATCGCCCTCTGGAAAGACCCGGAAGGCCTGACCGACGACGAGCGCCGCATCGTGATGCGCAACCTCGGCTTCTTCTCCACCGCCGACTCCCTGGTTGCCAACAACCTGGTCCTGGCCGTGTACCGCCTGATCACCAACCCGGAATGCCGCCAGTACATCCTGCGCCAGGCGTTCGAAGAGGCGATCCACACCCACGCCTACCAGTACTGCATCGAATCGCTGGCCATGGATGAAGGCGAAATCTTCAACATGTACCACGAGATCCCATCGGTCGCGAAAAAAGCCACCTGGGGCCTGAAGTACACCCGCTCGATCTCCGATCCGAAGTTCGAAACCGGCACCGTCGAAACCGACAAAGAACTGCTGCGCAACCTGATCGCCTACTACTGCGTTCTGGAAGGCATCTTCTTCTACTGCGGCTTCACCCAAATTCTCTCCATGGGCCGCCGCAACAAAATGACCGGCGTCGCCGAGCAGTTCCAATACATCCTGCGCGACGAATCCATGCACCTGAACTTCGGCATCGACGTGATCAACCAGATCAAAATCGAAAACCCGCACTTGTGGGATGCCGAGATGAAGGAAGAGGCTTCGCAGATGATTCTGCAGGGGACTCAGCTGGAGATTGAATACGCTCGGGATACTATGCCTCGCGGTGTGCTGGGGATGAATGCGGCGATGATGGAGGATTACCTGAAGTTCATCGCTAACCGTCGTTTGTCGCAGATTGGTTTGAAGGAAGAGTATCCGGGGACTACTAACCCGTTCCCTTGGATGAGCGAGATTATGGACTTGAAGAAAGAGAAGAATTTCTTTGAGACTCGGGTTATTGAATACCAAACCGGTGGTGCGCTTAGCTGGGATTGATTTCCGAGCTCGCCACGATTTGATGATTGCAATCTGAATCGTCGAATCGAAAAAGCAAAAGCCCCGATCTGATCGGGGCTTTTTTGTTGGGGGATGAGTAATCCTTTTTAATCCCTACGTCGCTACGCCAAAACTCCTACAGATCTTCCAGCCACTTCCGCATTGATGCCCATTCAAAGCACCTCTAAGCTCAATTGCAGGTGCCTAAGAAACGCCCAACGTAGAAGCTACTCCGTCAAACAGTAATCGCGCATGTCTCGAAGACTTACGTACGATTTTCTGTTTGAAGAGAACGCTTGTTGGGATTTTTTTAAGTCCTCTACGTCGGGTTTTGGCCCTCTCAAAATTCACACGTAGAGGTAATGGATATGCCGACACAAAGACCACTCCGCTCATCCTCCTTCCCGGAGATCGGTCATGTCTGATCCGATCATTCCAACACGTTTCGTACGCCAAAACCTCCACCTCCATGCGCTCCTTTTGGAAAACCAGCCATGGCTCTGCGCCCGCGATCTGGGTCGGCTGATGGGCTTCCATCTGAGTGATCGTGTAGTCAACAAACTGGATCAGGATCAGCGGCGGACCTTGCGGATTGAATATTACGGACAATTTGAGCAGCGGTTAATGCTCAGCGAATCCGGGGCTTATGCGCTGTTGGTGTATCACTACGCGCCGGGGAACCGGTTGTTGCGTGAGTGGTTGACCCACCAAGTGGTCCCGGCCTTGCGCGATGCGGGCCAGCCGAAGAATACGGATCGGCCAATGTTAAGTTTGTTGGATTGGCCGGAGATGTCGTTGAGTCTGTTGCATTGGCAGGATGAAGGTTGGATTCGGCTGCGGGACATGCCCTACCTCTTGCACGATAAGCCGCAACTACAAGTTATGGGGGTTGATCCTTGGTGGCGGAGGGTTGTGCAAATGCTTCTATCGTCGAAGCATTTACCTAGGTTAAATCGTCGAAAACCCATCGACCATTGAGAAGACCTTTCAGTTGCTCAACGCTCAGCAACTGTTGGGGTTTCCTATGAACAATCGCGTGGCAATTCGCACAGAGTGGGATCAAGTCAGTCGCTGGATCGACAACCTGGTCCTCGTCAAATTCGGAAATGGGCTTCACATGGTGCACATGAATAAAGCCTTTTGCATGTGCGCCATACGCTTTCTCGAAATCAAAATCACAGGCTTTGCATCGAAGCCCATGAATAGCGATTGCCTGAAGCCGAAGCTTTGGGCTGCGCTCATACCTCACACCGTAATAGGCGATTTTTTTCCCTTCAGTCCCGATAACACTAGTCTCAAATTCCTGCGCACTATCGATTAGGCTGAAATCGAAGGCCTGCTCCACCTGTAGCTTCGCATGGGAACAGATGTCGTCAAACACCATCTGGTCAATAAACCGGACACCATTACGCCAGTAATTACTCTTCAGTTTTTCGGGAATCTGCTCGAGGTATTCTCCGTCGAGTTTAATGGGAACCGCAGATTCAAAGCGCCTGAAGCCCTCAATGACAGCGAACAAATCACCTCGTGTGCTGTTCTCATCCGCATGAACCTTTCCGATTCGAGCAACACCAAAATAATGAGGGCTGGCACTCAGACGCTGATCCGAAAAAGCCTTGTTTATCATCTTCCCTTTGTAATACAGCACCGCCGTTCCTTCAGTCAGAATTGCTCGATACTGTTTCGGAAAGTGATATAGGACACCGGTTTCATCGGCCCACTTCGATTCATCATTTTCGGCAATGACAGCTGGCATCCACTCATCCCCCTATAAGAGGATGAAGACTACCAAAATTACGGAATTCTCCTACACGATTAGCGGAAAGATTTCGCAATCAGTTCAATCCAGAATCTCGAGAGCAGCGGCGGCGCATACGTCGCACCTACAGCTCTCACCAGGCTATGACATCGTGTGGAAAATGAAGATGTTGGCGCGACTAAGATGAATTAAAAGGTGCGCCATCACCCGCCTCCCGCTATTAATACCCGTCCCCACTCAAGGACCCGAGCCCGCCATGAAATTCGACCTCGCCTACTGCCTCAGTCTCGACGACAAGTTGTCGATCTATGACGTGCGCGATTTGAATTTCGACGAGACCATGGATTTCGATTCCGCCAAGGAACATTTCCAATGCCCCAATGACGCATGCAGGGCGGCCTTCGATGCGGCAAACGTGCTGACGACGTTCAACGCCAAAAACGTGAATTACGTTCGCACCCCGCACTTCAAGAACACGCCCAGCACCCGGCATGCGGCGGATTGTCCATATGTCAGTCTCAAAGCGCCTGCGTCGGGTGTGGACGCGGACGGTGCGGAAACGGATGACAGTCGCGAGGAGCATTTTCCGTCGGAGTTGTTGCTGACTCGACGTCAGTATGTACGTAAGCCGTCGACCCCGGCGGTGGCGGCAGATTTCACGCGGGACGATCCGAAACCTCTTACAACGCCCAGCGATACCGAGCACCCAAGCCACGAATCAGCGCCGGACAAGACCAGCGTCTTCGCTCACCCGGTGGAGTGCTTTGTGTCGAACTTCGAGGACAAGGAGCTGCTCAAGCGCGTGCCGCTGAAGATTGGCGAGCACACGGCGCCTTATGGGTCGTTCTTCAAGAAGATCGAATACCTGACAGACAACAAGGGGCTGATTTACTGGGGCAAGATCAAGGAGATCAAGGATTACACGCAGAGCTTTCGCATCGATTTCGAGCAGAAGGTCTGGTTCAAGCAAGGGGATGAGGCGAAGAAGAAGCCTTATTCGGTCAACGTTTACCTGAGCAAGAAGTTGATCGAGAACTACCGCAAGCGCAAAGCGTTTCTGGAAGAGATCAAGCACGCCATTGAGAGTGAAGCGGAGTTGTTTTGTTTCTTTTATGGCGTGACGCCGGAGTTGAAGCAGGTGCCGAGCAAGAAAAAACCCGAGCAAACGTTCGGGGTGTTCAGTGCGAATATCGAGAACCTGGATCACTTTATTATTCGTGAGGCGACGGGGTTGGCTGATAAGTAAATTCGTCTCAGGGCAGTTGCAGCGCTACGCCACCGGGGTGTTGTTTGACGAGGTTGTAAGGCAGGACGCCCCAGCCAATGTTTCGGCACACGGCCGCCACGTGAGGGAAGGATGGCTCTAACTTGATGCCTTTTTCGGTGAAGTACCAACCCGGATAGTGCCACGGGTAATCATCGTTGTAGCCGCAATCGTTCTCCCCCTCTGGCGTTGTCGTCATTTCAGTGGGATAGAGCTTAAGCAGTTGTGCCACCAGCCACGGCGCCAGCTCTTTATTGCGGTAATCAGAATAAGCAGTGGATGACTCGGACGAAGAGTTATAGACGTCGTAGTCTTCCTCGTAATGCATTGGTTTGCCCTGCCCCACCCACAGCACATCTTCAAGCGTCAGGGATTTGCCCGTTTTGGTATCGAAGTTGATTGAGTCATTGACCTGATCCGGATAAGCACCGCCACAAAAGTACTCGGTTGACACCCGAACGCTCATCACGGACGGCGTCATCCACAGAGGCTGACTGATCTGTGAGTAATAGGCATCAGCGTAATTGGCGAAACATCCGTAATACCCCACGACTTCTCGCCACAAACGGCCCATCAATTGCTGGTTGATTTGCTGACGCTCTTCGGCGCTGTAACCCGAAATCACTTCAAATAGCTCGGCGTTTGATTGTGGCTCGCTCCACCATTGCAGCGTGTATCCCATGAAGGTTTCGGTCTTGCCTGGGATGAGCTTCATACCTTGTAAGCGCAGGTATTCGTAAGGCGCCTTGTCGTGAAGTCTGACGAGATAGGGCAAGGTATCAGCGGGAACCGGAGGAAGGTTTGCTGGCTGCAACTGGACCTTCAAAACCTTCCCTTTAGGGCTGACCCATTCACCGGACCAACCGTTGGATTCGGGCTGTAAGCGAATTGTCGGAAGAGGTTTGTACTCTCCATAACGCTGGTCACCTTCTTCGAGCACCAGCGTTTCCCCTTCCTTTGAGCCACTAAGCACCAAGTCCTTGCGATACTTTTGGTAGAAGTAGCGGCCCTCACTGCCGTCGGCGTTCACTTCCAACACAATCGGCATTTTGCCCAGCGTCCCGGTGTAGACCTGCTTGCCGCTGTCCGCCCACAACAGTGTGGAAAACGTTGAGCACATCAACACGACAATGCCAGGCAGACGAATCAATCCTTTAAACATCAAATCATCCTTGAATGCAGCGAACATTGGTTCGCGGGAAATAGCCGCGAATTATGGCGAAGCTTCGTCTGCGAATCGATGAAAAGCTAGCTTGATAGCGATTAACTCCAACACATGCTGACCATCACCAACACCAACAAACCAATATAGATACGCGCATGTATCCGATCCGGAATCCGCCCGATCCACGGCGTGGCCAACCGAATCCCCACCAACGACCCCATCGTCAAAACCGCAAACGCCAGCAAATCCACATAACCAACAAACCACGCCCCCAAATCAAAATCGCTAAACCCCGCCATCGCCATGTAAGTCACCGTCCCGGCCAACGCCACGGGCAGGCTTAGTGGATTAGCCATCGACGTCGCCTGACTCATGCTCAACCCACATCGCCGCAACAACGGCACGGTCATGACGCTGCCGCCTACACCGAGAAACGTGGCGATGGCGCCGATTCCTACGCCGCCACAAGACACTTCCGCCCTCCCCAATCGCCGTGGGATTCCATTACCTGCGTGTGTAAGAAAACCGCGTCTGAACAGGCAATCCACAATGGTCACGCCCAGGTAGGCAATGAACGCATACCGAATTACCTCACCACTCACCCACATCGCCGCCACGGCACCGACCACCGCGCCCAGCCCGATAAACCCGCCCAACGGCCACAGGTAATGGCGAATCAGATTACCTGCTCGGTGATGTTTTCCAGTGGCGACCAGGGCGTTGACGATCATCACGCAGGTCGAGGTGGCGACGGCGATGTGCATCGCCGATTGGCCGATGGGGTCGTCGGCACCGTGGCTGGCCATGAGCATGCGGTACAGCAATGGCACGACGACGAAGCCGCCGCCGAAGCCGAACAGCACGGCGGTGATGCCGGTCATGCAGCCGAAGAGTGTCAGCAGGAGGTAGAACATTGCGCGTCGTCCGTTGGTTGAGAGTGGTCGACGATAGAGCGATGTGGCTTGGCCTGCTTCAGCAAGTCAGCCAATAATGTTTGTGTTTACGCCAACTGCTGGAAGCCGCTTGATGCGCAATGTTTCGATTAATGTGCTGGATGACACGCCACGGTCGGTGGTGGCGATCGGTACGGATTATTCCTACGGGCATGTGTTGCCTAGTCATACACACCGACGGGCGCAGTTGTTGTACGGCGCCACCGGGGTGATGCAGGTCGGCACGCACGATGGCAACTGGGTGGTGCCGCCGCAGCGGGCGGTGTGGATTCCGGCGGGGGTGGCACATGAGGTGTTGATGCTGGGGGTGAGCACTCGCAGTTTGTACATCGAGCCGGGTGCAGTGGATTTGGGCGAGTGTTGTCAGGTGATCAGTGTTTCGCCGTTGATGCGGCATTTGCTGATGGAGGCGGTGGAGGTTCCGCTGGCGTACGACGAGGCCGGGCGCGATGGCGCGTTGATCGAGTTGCTGCTGCATGAGCTGGCGCGCAGTGCTCACCTGCCGTTGCACATTCCGCTGCCGGTCGATGCGCGGCTGCTTGGGTTGTGCCAGGGCTTCTTGCAGCGACCCGATGTTCATCAATCGCCGCAGCAATGGGCGGATCAGATGCACGTCAGTCTGCGCACGTTCAATCGGCTGTTCCGCCAGCAGACCGACCTGAGTTTCAGCCAGTGGCGCCAGCGCGCCTGCGTGGTGCTGGCGTTGGCGCGATTGGCGGTGGGTGAGCCGGTGACGCGGATTGCGCTGGATTTCGGTTATGACAGCCCGGCGGCGTTTTCGACGATGTTTCGTCGTGTGTTGGGTCAGGCACCGTCCGTCTGGTTGGCAGGGGCGAAATAGCAGAATTCAAAAAATGAGTTTGATCCGGGCGCAAAACAACTGTACAAAAACACAGTACATTTTGAATCAGCACTCTCGAGCCCGGAGAACACCATGGCCTCTTATGCGATGAAAATCACCCTGGAACGTATCGCCCTCTTCCAATTCACCCCCACCCATTGCGCCCAGGCCCGGGCGATGTTGGGTTGGAGCGTTGATGAGCTGTCTCGGGAGTCTGGCGTTTTGGTTGATGTGATTGAGCGATTTGAGGCCAAACGTGAGGTGCCGGATGCTGATCGACTGGCGCTGGCGTATCGGTTTGAGTCGCAGGGGTTGGTGTTTTTCCCGGGGTTTGCGCCGGGGCGGGGGATGAGTGTTAGAGGGACTGAGTCGAATTCGGTGGGGCGGGCGGATTTTGCGATGGTTGAGTGAGGTGTCGGCACGAGCCGCTTGCATCACAAGCGGCCGGGCTTCAATACGTCATGCGTTCTGGACTTCCACCTGATCGCTGACGTTTTCCATCCCCAACCACCAAGCACTCCCCCGCTGCGGATACATCACGTTAAACGCCTCACCCATCTGCGGCGTGGTAATCGAAACACTGCGCTCCCAGGCCAATGCCAGTATCCGGTCAAACGGTTCAAACCAGGCGTGCATCGACAGATCGAAGGTGCCGTTATGAATCGGCAGTAACCAGCGGCCTTTCAGGTCGATGTGCGCTTGCAGGGTTTGTTCGGGTTGCATGTGCACATGCGGCCACTCGACGTTGTAGGCGCCGGTTTCCATCAGTGTCAGGTCGAACGGGCCGTACTGTTCGCCGATGCGTTTGAAGCCGTCGAAGTAGCCGCTGTCGCCGCTGAAGAAGATTCGTGTGTCGGCGTCGATCATCACCCACGAGGCCCACAGTGTGCTGTTGCCATCAAACAGCCCACGGCCGGAAAAGTGCTGCGACGGGGTGGCGACGAATTGGATGCCGTCGACTTCGGTGCCTTGCCACCAGTCGAGTTGGCGCACTTTGCTGGCGTCGATGCCCCACTTGATCAGGGTGTCGCCGACGCCCAGCGGCGTGAGGAAGTATTTGGTTTTGTCCGCCAGTTTGAGCACGGCCTGATAATCGAGGTGGTCGTAGTGATCGTGGGACAGGATTACCGCTTCAATCGGCGGTAGTTCTTCGAGGCTGATCGGTGGTTGGTGGAAGCGTTTCGGGCCGGCCCATTGCACCGGTGAAGCGCGTTCGGCGAAGACCGGGTCGGTGATCCAGAATTTGTCCCGCAGTTTCAGCAATACCGTGGAATGACCGAGGCGATAGACGCTGTGGTTGGGCGCCGCGATCAACGCGTCGTGGGTCAGGCGTTGTACCGGAACAGCCGCCGTCGGGCGGGTGTTGCGCGGTTTGTGGAAGATCATGTTCCACATGATGCGCACCATTTTGTGCAAGCCTTCTCGTTGCACAGGCGCATGGTTGCGGAAGTGCCCTTCGGCCTGACGGGACGCTTCAGGTGCAGAAACGTTAATGGAATTGGCCATGACTGAATGACTCCAGGAAACCGCACGATGTGCAGTTTCTACGGTGGGACGATAAATGGCCAAGGCACGCACGCATCAGCCGAACACTCTATTTTTGGCTGCGCAGGATTAACGAAACATTACACTGCACAGTGTAGTTTCTAGGTTGCATCAAAGCTGATCACAAGTAAACTGCCAAGTGTAATTCTTAATTTCTTCTGCCGAAGCGTACTTATGACAGCTCCACAGCGCCTGACCGACCGAAAACGCGAAGCGATCATTCAAGCGGCGATTGCCGAATTCCGGGCCAACGGTTTCGACATCACCAGCATGGACAAGATCGCCGCCACCGCTGGCGTGTCGAAGCGCACGGTGTACAACCACTTCCCCAGCAAGGAAGAGTTGTTCGCCGAAATCCTCAATCAATTATGGGCCCGGGTGACGGCGGAACAGGAAACAGCCTACCGCCCTGACTTGCCGCTGCGCGAGCAGATGCGCCGCATGCTGATGGCAAAATTGCAGATGCTGGGCGATGACAATTTTCTCGACCTGGCGCGGGTCGCCATCGCAGCCACCATTCATTCCCCCGAGCGCGCGCAGAACATGGTCGAGAGAATGGGCAAGCGCGAAGAAGGCCTGACCGTGTGGATTCGCGCCGCTCAGGCCGATGGGCGATTGAAGCCGGTCGACCCGGAGTTTGCTGCGCAACAGATTCAGGGGATGCTCAAATCTTTTGCGTTCTGGCCGCAGATTTCCATGGGGCTGCCCGGCCTGTCGCCTGAGATGCAGACCACCGTCGTGGACTCTGCGCTGGACATGTTCCTCGCCTGCTACCAGCTCTGAATCAAGCGCCTGCAAGCATTACAGCAATTTCAACGCCCGCCCCAATTCATCGAACAACGTCACCACCGAACGCAAGGCGCGACAGTCCGGGCGAGTCAGCAACCACAGCGCGGTGTCGTAACCGTGCAACGGCTCACTCAACGGTTGCAGCCCGTCATCGATCAGAAAGTCCGGCAATGCCGCGACACCGAGCCCGGCTCGCACCAGCTCAGTCACCGACAACATGCTGTTGCAACGATAACCCGGTGTGACGCCGGGCAATTGCTGACGACGCCACGCGACGGTGGGGTGATCGGGGAGGAAGTCGTCCGGGGCGATCCATGTCAGCGCGGCCAAGTCTTCGGCATCGACCGTTTTCAGATACGCCGTGCTCGCACAGACGCGATACGACACCTGCGCCAGACATCGGCCCACCAAGTGTTCCGGCGGATTCCGGGTCAGGCGCAAGGCGATGTCTGCGTCCCGCCGGCTGAGATTGGCGAAGTCGTTGGACGTGCTCAACTCGATCGTCAGCGCCGGATAGCCGGGCATGAACTGCGCCAGCGCCGGCAGCAACAAACCTTGTAAAACCGAATCGGTGCAGGTCAGGCGCACGGTGCCGCTGATGACTTCACCGCCCTGCTCCACGCCGATGCGCGCTGCCTCCAGCGCTTGTTCGGCGCGCTCGGCCTGTTCGGCCAAGGTCTGCGCAAGACTGGTGGGCAAGTAGCCGGCGCGGCTTTTTTCGAACAGTTGCTGGCCCAGCGCGGCTTCCAGTCGGCGCACGGCGCGGAACACGGTCGAAACGTCGACCTTCAACAGTGCCGAGGCCCGGGCCAGTGAGCCGCCGCGCACGAGGGCGAGAATCAGGGACAGGTCGGGGTAGTCCAGTCGATAGTGCGTCGCTGCATTGATCACTTGGGATAACGCCAATATTGAGTGCGTGAACGCCAATCTATAGTGGGCTCCAGGAATCAACAAGCGACGAGAGCCCTCATGGAAAACAGCGCCATCCACATCGCCCTGATCGGCGATTACGACCCGCAAGTCACCGCCCACCAGGCAATTCCCGTCGCCCTCGGCATGGCTGCCGAACACGCCGGACTGGACGTGCAGTTCCAGTGGCAGGCCACCGACGGCATCAACGACGACAAGCCGCTGCAAGACTTCGACGGCTTTTGGTGCGTGCCCGCCAGCCCTTACCGCAATGAAGACGGTGCGCTGCGAGCGATTCGCTTTGCCCGCGAACAACAGCGACCTTTCCTCGGTACATGTGGCGGTTTTCAGCACGCGGTACTCGAATACGCCCGCAACGTTCTGGGATGGGGAGATGCCGAGCACGGCGAGACATCACCCGATGCCACGCGAGCGTTGCTCACGCCGCTGACTTGCTCGCTAGTGGAAGCCGTCGACAGCATTCATCTGGTTGAAGGTTCGTTGATCGCCAAGGCGTACGAAAATTCGGAGATTCGTGAAGGCTATCGCTGCCGTTATGGTGTGAATCCGCAGTTTGAGCGGGATTTGCTAAGCCTGGAATTATCCGCGGTGGGACACGATTCGACGGGGGATTTGCGAGCGGTGGAATTACGCGGGCATCCGTTTTTTGTCGCCACGTTGTTTCAGCCTGAACGTGCCGCGCTCAAAGGAATTGTGCCGCCGCTGGTGAGTGCATTGATCGACGCGTGTGTGAGGCAGAAATCATGATTGCCCAGACACCGAAACCGCCCTACTACGCGGTGATTTTTACTTCGTTGCGCACCGACGGCGATCAGGGTTACGCCGAGGCTGCCGAGCGCATGGTTGAACTGGCGCGTGAGCAGCCGGGATTTCTCGGTGTGGAGTCGGCGCGGGGTGAGGATGGGCTCGGGATTACGGTTTCCTATTGGGCCAGTGAAGCGGCGATTGTGGCGTGGAAACATCATCCCGAGCACAGCGCGATTCGTGAGCGTGGGCGCTCGACCTGGTATGCGGCGTGCAGTACGCGGGTGTGCAGGGTTGAGCGGGCCTATGAGTTCAAGCAGTAACAGTTGCGGTGTCCTTTAAGCCGCCTTCGCGAGCAAGCCCGCTCCCACAGGTTTTGCGAATGACACATATCCCTGTGGGAGCTGGCTTGCCAGCGATGAGGCCATAACAATCACCGCAAACCATCACCCTTGCACCAAACTCCGCACCGCCGAAATCTCCGGCACTTCCCGCCGATTCATGTACACCCGCAACGGCTCGGTAATGTTGATCCGGTCATCGATGTTCTGGTCCAGCAACAACTGAATCAACTCGCGCTTCAGCGTCATGACCTGCTCCGGCCCCGACGCCCAGACGAATTCACTCACAGGAATGATGCCGTCATCCGCCACGTCCATGCCGAAGGAGTCTTCGCTGAAACGCACGATGTATTGGCCGGTTTTGCGATTGAGACCGACGAAGCCTTTGAGTTGGTCGGCGGCCTGGCAGATGAGTTCGGAAGTGATGCGCATATAAACCTCACACAAGTGATCGATGGTTTACACGCAGGGCAAGATGAAGGGCGTTCCCTCTGCCGGGGAAGCTGCCGGGGCCAAGAGTACTGCAAAGAACCGCACAAATGTGCTGAAAAAATCCGCTTTAAACACGTTTATGTCGGTCTCGCGATAGCGCAAGCAGCGTTCAGTTGTTAAAAGGGACGTCTTTGAAAACACTCTGCGAAAGGATCTCGACCATGCCTGTAACTTTCACCAAGAGCGCCCTGCTGCTGAGCATGCTGCTCGGTCTCGGCCAGGCGCAGGCCGCCAGCGAGCCAAGCCCAACTTCACTGGCCACACATGCAGGCATTCCGCACCCGGCGGTGATTGCCCACCGTGGCGCGTCCTTCGATGCACCGGAATCCACCGCCGCCGCCTACAAACTGGCGCGCGACCTGGGTGCCGATTACCTGGAACTCGACCTGCAACGCAGCAAGGACGGCGTGCTGTTTGCCCTGCACGACAACAACCTGCAACGCACCACCGACGTCGCCAGCAAGTTCCCTGAGCGCAAGGACAGCCCGGCCAATGCGTTCACCATCGCCGAGCTGAAAACCCTCGACGCCGGCAGCTGGTTCAACACGGCTTACCCGGATCGTGCGCGTCCTTCCTTTGCCGGTCTGAAAATTCTGACCCTCGATGAAATCATCGACATCGCCCAGGGCAATCCGCTGCACAAGCCTGGCCTGTACATCGAAACCAAGGAGCCGAAGCAATTCCCCGGCCTCGAGCGTGACCTCAAGGATAAATTGCAGGATCGCGGATGGCTGAGCCCGGCCGGTTCGAAACTGGCGAAAAGCGAACTCGCCGTCGGCCAGGGCAAAGGTAAGGTGGTGCTGCAAACCTTCGAGAAGAGCAGCCTCGAACTGCTGGAAAAGGAAATGCCGCAAGTGCCGAAGATCCTGCTGTTGTGGGTCGGCGAAGGCAGCATCGAGCCCAAGTCCAAGGTGACGTTCGCCGAGTCCGGCGACAAGGACAAAGCCACGTACTACGCCAAACAGGAACCGAAGGACAAAGCCGAATTCCAGCAATGGGTCGAGTACGCCAAGGCTCAAGGCGCGATCGGCACCGGCCCTTCTGCCGCACTGACCAAGGGTGGCGATCAGAGCTACTCGGACCTGGTCAAACCATGGATGAACCAGTACACCCACGATCAGGGTTTGCTGGTGCACGTCTACACCATCGATGATGCGGTGGATTACCAGAAGGTCATGGACGCCGGGGTTGATGGCATCTTCACCAACCGTGCCAGCGAGTTGTTGAAGTTCTACAAACGCCCGGCGGCGGGTACGGTTGCGCAGTTGTTGCAGAACAACGGGTATTGATCCGCGGCAACAAATGCACCGCGAAGCTTTTACAAACGACACGTTATGGGAATTAAGGGTGAATTAAGTTGCCCCGGTTAATCTGGCGCCACTTAAACAGCTCACCAAGGAAAGAACCTCATGAAGACTTTGACTGCCCTGTTCACCGCTGCCGCCCTGACCCTCACTGCTGGCCTGGCGCAAGCTGATGTTCGCATCGACCAGATCCCTGAGCTGGTCAAGAGCGGCAAGATCAAGCCGCTGGAAGAAATGAACCAGGCTGCCCTGAAACTGCACCCGGGTGCGACCATCACCGACACCGACCTGGACAACCACTTCAATGGCTTCGAGTACGAAGTGGAACTGAAAACCGCTGACGGCAAAGAATTTGACGTGGATTTCGATGCCACCACTGGCAAAGTCCTGAGCAACAAACAAGACACCTGATACGCGCACAACAAAGCCGCACGATTTTCGGATCGTGCGGCTTTTTTGTGTTCCGTCGAAGCGACTCGCGACCTGCCTCGATTTCAGCACCGACACAACATCTCCTGCACATTCGAAAAACCGTCACAAAACTGTCAAGACGCCTTGCGATGATGCGGCTCAAGTGAACCTGTGAAACCCGCGACAGGCCGCCTCCTCACAGCGAGACCTCATGAACCACAGCATCGACCAAAGCCATCGCGACCCGGACCTGTTCGGTCTGCTGTACGGTTTCAGTTTTCGTCCCGGCGAACGCGGTCGGGAAATCGATTCGGCCATGGCGTTGCGGTCCCTGCAACAACCGGACGACAGCGACGAATTTCTCTGGCTGCACCTGAACCTCGCTCATGCCGCGTGCGAGCGCTGGATGAAAAGTCATCTGGAATTGCCCGACGAGTTTTTCGAAGCCTTGCATGAAGGCTCGCGTTCGACGCGCATCGAGCATGTCGATTCGGCGTTGCTGGCGGTGGTCAACGACGTGGTGTTCAACCTCAGCAGCATGGTCTCTTCGGATGTGTCGACGCTGTGGGTGTGTGCGCGCAGTCGGCTGATCATCAGCGCACGCCTGCAACCGCTGCACTCGGTGGACAAGTTGCGTTCCTCGGTGAAGGCCGGTGAGCGTTTTCGCTCGCCGCTGGAATTGCTCGTGCATTTGCTGCGCGACCAGGGCGAAGTGCTGACGCAGATCGTGCGCAAGACCAGCCTCAGTGTCGATCAGATCGAAGATGAATTGCTGTCCTCGCGGCTGTCGACCAACCGCGCAGAGCTGGGCGCCAATCGCCGGGTGCTGGTGCGCTTGCAACGGCTGCTGGCGCTGGAGCCGGGCTCGTTGCTGCGCCTGCTCAATCGCCCGCCGCAATGGTTGCAGAAGGAAGACGTGAAGGAGCTGCGCAAATCCACCGAGGAGTTTGCGCTGATCATCAACGACCTCACGGCGCTGGGTGAGCGGATCAAGCTGTTGCAGGAAGAGATTGCCGCCAACCTCAACGAGCAAAGCAACCGCACGCTGTTCACCTTGACCGTGGTCACGGTGCTGGCGTTGCCGATCAACATCATTGCCGGTTTTTTTGGCATGAACGTGGGGGGCGTGCCGCTATCGCAGGACCCGGAGGGGTTCTGGATCCTGGTGGCCTTGGTCGCGACGTTTACGGTGATTGCGGGGCGTTGGGCATTCAAAAAACGCGAGGATTATTAAGCAACCACCCTGCCCTGTAGGAGCGAGGCTTGCCCGCGAATGGAACACCTCGGTTTAACTGAATGACCGCGTTATCGTTCTTCGCGGGCAAGCCTCGCTCCTACAGGGACGTGTGTGTTCGGATCGGTGGTATCGGCAAAAAACCCAAACACTGACCCAACGCAGCCTCCCTGTAATATTTAGCAACGATCATGACCGACACACTTCCCTCCTCAGGATTGTCCGGCATGGCTACTCCTTCCTTTTCCGCTGCCCAGGCGCCCGCCAGCAGTGCCAGACCGCAGCTCGACAAGAAACCCAACCTGTTCACCCTGGTGATTTTCTTCGGTGTGCTGGCCAGTGGACTGTTGTTCACCGCGTACAGCCTGATGCACGACATGAGCGAACTCGGCACGGTGGTCACCACCTGGACGCCGTTTCTGTTGCTGGGCGTGGCGCTGCTGATCGCGCTGGGCTTTGAGTTCGTCAACGGTTTCCACGACACCGCCAACGCGGTGGCCACGGTGATTTACACCAACTCGATGCCGCCGAATTTCGCGGTGGCCTGGTCCGGGTTCTTCAACTTCCTGGGGGTGTTGCTGTCCAGCGGCGCGGTGGCGTTCGGCATCATCGCCCTGCTGCCGGTGGAGCTGATTTTGCAAGTCGGTTCGTCCGCCGGGTTCGCGATGATTTTCGCCCTGCTGATCGCCGCGATCCTGTGGAACCTCGGCACCTGGTGGCTGGGCTTGCCGGCGTCGTCGTCGCACACGCTGATCGGTTCAATCATCGGTGTCGGCGTGGCCAATGCCCTGATGCATGGCCGCGATGGCACCAGCGGCGTGGACTGGGCGCAGGCCACCAAGATCGGTTATGCGCTGTTGCTCTCGCCGCTGGTCGGCTTTGGTTTTGCCGCGCTGCTGCTGCTGGCCTTGCGCGCCTTCGTCAAGAATCGTGCGCTGTACAAGGCGCCAAAAGGCAACACGCCGCCACCGTGGTGGATTCGCGGCATGCTGATCGTGACCTGCACCGGCGTGTCGTTTGCCCACGGTTCCAACGATGGCCAAAAAGGCATGGGCCTGATCATGCTGATTCTGGTCGGCACGCTGCCAATGGCTTATGCGCTGAACCGCACCATGCCGGCCGATCAGGCTTTGCAGTTCGCCGCCGTCGCCGAAGTCACCCAGCAAGCGCTGGTGAAAAACTCGCCGCTGCCGGCACCGGCCGACCCGCGTGCGGTGTTGTCCGACTACGTGCGCAGCAAGGAGGCCGTGCCGCAACTGATCCCGGCACTCGCCGCGCTCACCGGCCGTATCGGCGCCGAGGTCAAGGGTTACGGCTCGTTGTCCAAAGTGCCCGCCGAAGCCGTGGGTAACGTGCGTAACGACATGTATCTGGCCAGCGAAACCATTCGCCTGATGGACAAGAACAAGGTCGGCAACTTCGACGCCGACACCAGCGGCAAGCTGCAACTGTTCAAGCAGCAGATCGACAATTCGACGCGGTTTATTCCGCTGTGGGTGAAGATCGCGGTGGCGATTGCCCTGGGCCTGGGCACCATGGTCGGCTGGAAACGCATCGTGGTGACGGTCGGCGAAAAGATCGGCAAGACCCACCTGACCTACGCACAAGGCGCCTCGGCTGAAACCGTGGCCATGCTGACCATCGGCGCGGCGGACATGTTCGGGCTGCCGGTGTCGACCACCCACGTGTTGTCTTCAGGGGTGGCCGGGACCATGGTCGCCAATGGCGGCGGCTTGCAGATGAAGACCATCCGCAATCTGCTGATGGCGTGGGTGTTGACCTTGCCGGCGGCGATTGTGCTGTCGGGCAGTTTGTACTGGTTGTTCACCCAAATCTTCTAGTTTCAACACTCCCCTCTGTAGGAGCGAGGCTTGCCCGCGAAGGCGGTGTGTCAGTCGACAACATTTGTTGAATGACACACCGCCTTCGCGGGCGAGCCTCGCTCCTACAGGGGATTTTTTTGTCTGGAGAATGCTTTTCGTCGCAAATTCAGGGGATTGCGCTTTTATTGGTCCTCCGCCCACCGGATTGCACTTCAGTTTGCTAACGTGTGGCCGACTCTTAAGAGACTCGATGTATTCAGGAGAGGAACCGTGAATCTGTACATCAATCAGCTTCAACACAAAGCTGACTTCAAAGAAGCCATCTATGGCGGCGACATCTTCCTGAACACACAACTGCGCGCCGCCAAAGAGCTGTGCGCGTTCGCCCAGGAAAGCATCACCGCTGCCTTCGACGGCGAGACCAACCACCAGGCGCTGCACACGCTGATGCCGGTGGAAGAATTCGTCGTACTGGTGACGCGCCTCAAGGGCCAGTTCACCAACAGCCTGCGTGCCAAAGAACTGATTCGCAGCTTCACCGAAGAGATCGGTGCCGCCCCCGAAGAATTCATCTTCGACGTACCGCGCATCCGCGTCGTGCCCAACTACGACTACCTGCATGCGGGCGTCAGCTATGCCTACAAGCCGCATCGCGATACCTGGTACGGCGGCGTCGATTGCCAGATCAACACCTGGATGCCGGTCTACACGATCCAGCCTGACCAGACCATGATGATCAACCCGGCCTACTTCGATGCCCCGGTGAAAAACACCTCGGCGCAATGGAGTCTGTCGGACTGGATTGGCGTACAACGTCAACGCGCCAAGGACAACGTCAAGGAAGAGGCACGCCAACACCCGGTGCCCACCGAAGCGATCAACACCGCGTCCGAAATTCGCATCGCCGGCAACACCGCCGAGATGCTGGTTTTCTCGGGCTCACACCTGCACGGCACGGTGCCCAACTACACGCAACAAACCCGTTTCAGCGTGGATTTCCGCCTGATGCACCTCGACGACCTCAAGCACAAGCGCGGCGCGATCAACGTCGACAGCGCCTGCCCTGATGTCGGCGCAGGTTTCAAAGACTATTTCCACGCCCACGACTTTTCTAATTTCCAAGGAATCGAAGCATGACCAAGCGTCGCATCACGCCTGCCGAGGCCCAGTACAACGAAACCCGTGCCAACGTTCTGAAACGGGTCGATGCCGAGTACGTGGCCGACGCACCGTTCGTCTTCGCCAACCGCATCGGCGTGACCGCTGCACTGTCGCGTATGGAACTGTTCAAGAAAGTCGCTGAAGTACCGGGCGCGATCATCGAGTGCGGCGTGTACAAGGGCAACTCGCTGATGCTGTACATGCACTTGTCGATGATCCTGGAACCGTACGCGATCAACCGTTCGATCGTGGGCTTCGACACCTTCGAAGGCTTCCAGAGCATCGACAAGAAAGAAGACCCGGCCGACGTCAACGAGACCATGTTCGCCGACACCGACCAGTCGCTGATCCAGGACATGATCGACGCCAACGACCTGCTGCGCCCGGTCAACCGCATCCCGCGTTGCGAACTGGTCAAGGGCGACATCGTCAAGACCGTGCCGGAGTGGGTCAAGACCCGTCCGGACCTGGTTGTGGCCATGCTGATCCTCGACACCGACCTGTACGAATCGACCAAAGTCGCGCTGGAAACCTTCCTGCCGTACATGCCAAAAGGCGCGATCGTGGTGCTGGACGAAGTCGCTTACCGCAACTTCCCGGGCGAAACCAAGGCCCTGCGTGAAGTGCTGGACCTGAACAAGATCGAGCTCAAGCGCCTGCCGTTTGACAGCTGCGTAGGCTACTTCCACGTCTAACGCTCCCTTGTAGGAGCCAGCTTGCTGGCTCCTACAGGGTTTGTTTTCAGGTTTCGCAAGACTCTCGCATCACCATTCGTTCGCGCACTACGTCATACACCCAGTGGTAAACGTAGGTGTACGGCAGGAAAAACAGCAACACCCCGATATCCAGCAAGAACGCCTGCCACAGGCTGACGTTGAGCCACCAGGCAATCAGCGGCACGCCGACCGCCACCAACCCGCCTTCAAACAGCAGCGCATGAACGACTCGCGTCCAGGCGTTGTGCGCAATCTCGAATCGCGTCAGCACGCGGTCAAAAATCCCGTTGAAGATCACGTTCCAGGCCAGGGCCAGCGCCGCAATGACAACGGTGACGACGCCCATGTCGAGCATCGGCTTGTCCATGATCCACGCCAGCAACGGGGTGCAGATCACGATGGCCAGCAGCTCAAAGCCGATGGCCTGGAAAATACGTTCAGTGATGGATTTGTTGGCGTTCATGAGCAGAACTCCCTGAGTGACTGTGGTTGCCATGATCCATCCTCACGCCGATACTTCATAACCAATAACCATCGATCAAGGCGATAGTTCATGGCCTCTCAGGAAGTGTTGCAGGCGTTTGTGCAAGCGGCGACCCAAGGCTCGTTTTCCGCGGCGGCGCGCAAACTGGGGCGCAGTCAGTCGACCATCAGTGCTGCGGTGGCAAGCCTGGAGATCGATCTGAATCTGGTGTTGTTCGACCGCAGCAGCCGCAAGCCCACGCTGACGCCGGCCGGGCACGTGATGTTGCAACGGGCCGAGGAAATCCTCGCGGCCACCAGCCGCCTGGAAATGACCGCCAGCCAACTCTCTCAGGGTGTCGAGCCGAAGCTGACCGTGGCGATTTCCGACACCTATCAGTCCGACCGTTTCGAAGCGGCGCTCAGTGCATTCGAGCAGCGTTACCCGGACCTGGAACTCGAATGCCTGATCGCCGAATGCGATGACCTGGTGGCGTTGGTGCAAAGCGGTCGGGCGCATGTGGCGTTCGCCGAGCAACAGGACAGTTACCCGCCGGACCTGGTCAGTTCGACGGTGCAGGAACGCACGGAAATCGCTTTGTTCGTGTCGCGTGAGCATCCGCTGGCGACCCTGACTGGAATCGATCAGGAGCTGTTGCAGCAGCACCGGGAGCTGCGTCTGGCGACCATCGTCAATCCGTATGAAAGCCGGGCGAAGGGGCGTGTGTGGTCGGCACCGAGTTACTTGATGCTGCTGGAAATGGCTCAGGGTGGATTCGGCTGGGCGCCGTTGCCGCGATGGCTGGTGGGGCGGTTTGATGCCGGGACGTTGCAGGAGTTGAACGTGCGAGGGTGGCCGAAGCCGCTGTTCGTCGATGCGTTGTGGTCGCGGCTGCATCCGCCGGGGCCGGCGGGGAGTTGGTTGTTGGGCAAGATGCTGGAATAGCGGTGCGGCCATTCGCGGGCAAGCCTCGCTCCTACGAAAGGTGTGATGAACCTGTAGGAGCGAGGCTTGCCCGCGAAGGGGGCCGGCAAATTCACCTCACTTTAACGCCCTGATCCGCGCCTCGATAAACCGCCGCTCCGGCATCTGCTGCGTCAATTCCAACGCCCGCTCATACGCCGCCCGCGCCTCCTCCACCCTGCCCAACTGCCGACAAAACTCCGCCCGCGCCGAATGCGCCAGGTGGTAATCCAGCAATTCGCCGCGATTCAGAATCCCTTCAACCAACGTCAACCCCGCCAACGGTCCATCCCGTTTGGAAATCGCCGCCGCGCGATTCAGCTCAATCACCGGTGAAGGCACCGCCGCCAACAGCACATCATACAAACCCGCAATCTGCGCCCAGTCCGTCTCCCCCGCCGTCGGCGCTTCGGCATGCACCGCCGCAATCGCCGCTTGCAGGCAGTAAGGCCCGAATCGCCGCGAGGTCAACGCCCGCGCAATCAGCGCGCACCCTTCGGCAATCAACCCGGCATCCCACAGCGTACGGTCCTGCTCATCCAGCACAATCAGCTCGCCACTCGCCGACGTTCGCGCCGGGCGTCGTGACTCATGCAACAGCATCAGCGCCAGCAGGCCCATCACTTCGGGTTCGGGCAGTAATTCCATGACCAATCGGCCGAGCCGGATGGCCTCGCGGGTCAGATCCTCGCGAGTCAGTTCAGCACCGATGGACGCCGAGTAACCTTCGTTGAACACCAGGTAAATCACCCGCAGCACGCTGTCGAGACGCTCGGGCAATTCCGCCAGGGTCGGCACCTGATAAGGGATTTTCGCGTCGCGGATTTTCGCCTTGGCACGCACGATGCGCTGGGCAATGGTGGCCGGTGCCGAGAGAAACGCCCGGGCGATTTCTTCGGTAGTCAGGTCGCAGACTTCGCGCAACGTCAGCGGCACTTGAGCATCCGCCGCGAGTGCCGGGTGACAGCAGGTGAAGATCAGGCGCAGGCGATCGTCTTCCACGTCTTCGTCACTCCAGTCGGCCTGCTCCAGCGCTTCCAGTTGCGCGATCAGCATCGGCCGGGACGCGGCAAACCGCGCGCGCCGACGCAAGCCGTCGATGGCCTTGAAGCGCCCGGTGGACACCAGCCAGGCACGCGGATTGTCCGGCACACCGTCACGCTGCCAACGTTCGACCGCGATGAAAAAAGCCTCGTGCAGGGCCTCCTCGGCCAGATCGAAATCACCGAGCAAACGGATCAGGGTCGCGAGGATTCGCCGCGAGTCTTCGCGGTAAACCTGCTCGACCCGAGCCTTGACCGACACGTCAGCCATCAGTGCCGATGGCCTTCAATCACCCACATCACCACGCAAACCTCCTTATCAGGGATTCAATTGACGAACCGGTCGCACCTCGACACAGCCGACTCGGGCCGCCGGAATGTTGCCGGCAACCTGGAGGGCTTCATTGAGGTCCTTGGCGTCGATCAGGTAGAAGCCGGCCAACTGCTCCTTGGTTTCGGCGAACGGGCCGTCGGTGATCGACACTTTGCCGTTGCGCATGCGCACGGTGGTCGCGGTCTGCACCGACTCCAGCGCTTCGGCGGCGAGCATGCGGCCGCTGCCCTGGATCGATTCGGCGTAGGCCATGCACTCGGCGTCGTTGGGACTTTCGGGCAGCGAGTGCAACTCCTGTTCGTTGCTGTAGACCAGGCATAAATACTTCATGGGGCTCTCCGGATCGAACTGATCAACTATGGCTGCAGTTTGGCGCGTGGGGGGCACTTCCCGACGATCAGGGCTGCAGACCGAACAGCGCGGTGCCGCTCGTCATGTCGAACGGTGCCGACCAGTGTTCGTGGACGATGCGCCATTGCCCGACCTCGCGCCGATAGCAGCCGGTCACGCGCATCCAGCAGGCCTGGGTTTCGCCCTTCTCGTTGGTACCGCCGCAATGGGCCAGCCAATGGGCGAAGGCGATGTGCTCGTCGGCCACGATGTTCATCTGGTCAAAATCAAAGGTGTGCGGGCCCTGGCACATTTCCATGCATTCCAGCCAATGCGCGCGGTAGGCCGCCTTGCCGCGAAACTGCAGTGCCTTGACCGCGTCGTAGGAGACGATGTCCTCGGCATACAACGCCATGATTTTCTCGAGATCCTTGGTGATGACCGCCTGACGATAGGTGTCGATCAGGGTCTGGATTTCGTGGGTAGCGTTCATGGTGGTTCTCCGTGTTTTTTGTTGTGAAGACACCCTTAGTCGCCTGGCAAAACGCCAAATCGACAGTCAAATTAAAAATAATCCATGGGCGCAAACTCGCTAGAATCCGAGGCTCATTTCTGTTGGAAAAAGGACACTCCAGTGACAACCCGACTCGTGCCTTACGAAAGCCTGAACGCGAAGCAGCGCCAGGAGGTGGAGGCCATCGAAGTTCACCAGGAACAGATCAAGTTCTCCGGTGACATCCACGGTGCGTTGCACACCCTGCTGTCCAAACCTGGCCCCGGCGTCAAAGGATTCGCCCTGCTGGTCGAGGATGTCCCGGTAGCTTTCCTGCTGCTCAAACGCCCGCCAGTGCTGCCGGCCTGGGCCGACGAACACAGCGCCACCCTGCATGCGTTGCAAGTCGATCAGCGTCATCAAGGCAAAGGTTATGGCAAGGCCTGCCTGCAAGCCTTACCGGAGGTCGCGCGTCAGGCGTTTCCGGAAATACGGGGGCTGGAGTTGTCGGTGGATGCGGACAACGAAGCAGCCATCGCGCTGTATGCAAAATTCGGCTGGGTCGACAGCGGCGAGGCCTACAAGGGCCGGATCGGTTACGAACGGCGGATGGGACTGATTTTCTGAGGTGGTTATGCTCGACAGCATCGAAGCACTGGAAGCAATTTACGGCCAACCCCACGAACGCGCGGTACGCAAGCAAATCGCCTTTCTGAACGAGGATTATCAAGCGATGGTCCGCGCCTCGCCGCTGGTGATCATCAGCTCGGTCGGCCCCGACGGCCTGGACGGCTCGCCGCGCGGAGACACACCGGGTTTCGTGCGAATCATCGATGAGCGCACCCTGGCGATCCCGGATCGCCCGGGCAACAACCGCATCGACACGCTACGCAATGTGGTGTTCGATCCGCGGGTGTCGCTGTTGTTCATCATCCCGGGGATCGGCGAAACCTTGCGGGTCAACGGCGCAGCGCAGATCAGCAATGAGCCGGCCTTGCTGGAAAGCTTCGCGGTCAACGGCAAATCGGCGCGTACGGTGATGCTGGTGACGGTGGAGGCGGCGTTTTTTCACTGCTCGAAAGCGATTGTGCGTTCGGATTTGTGGAACCCGCAGAAGCACCTGGATCGCTCGGCGCTGCCGACGGTGGGGGCGTTTCACAAGCGTTTGAATGATGGGCAGTTTGATGCAGAGACGTATGACCGGGAGGCGCCGGTGAGGGTGCGGGACAGTCTTTATTAGATCGATGTGGCGACTTTTGGATTGCCTTCGCGGGCAAGCCTCGCTCCTACAGGTTCATGGTGAATTCAGGAGCACACCAAACCTGTAGGAGCGAGGCTTGCCCGCGAAAGCATTTCACACCACACCGCATCAATCAGAGCACCAACACCATCTCATGCCACGCCATTCCGCCATGGTCCGATGCGGAAGGTTTGACGTAGGCAAATCCAAACCCGGCGTACAGCGGAATATGCCGCTCCTTGCACATCAGGTTGATGCTGGCCTTGCCCTGCGCACGCATGCGCTCGATGAACTCGCCCATCAGACGTTTCGCCAAACCCTGCCCCTGATAATCCGGATGCACCACCACCGACATGATCACCACGTGCGGGCCGGCCGGGTCGTGGCCGATCAGTTCCTTGAACGCTTCGTCCGACATTTCCACCTGAAACGCAGCACCGGAGTTGATGAAACCGGCTACAACGCCGTCCACTTCGGCGACGATAAAACCTTCAGGCCAGGTGGCGATGCGCGTGGCGATTTTTTCTCGGGTGGCAGCTTCGTCACCTTCGTAGGCAACGGTTTCGATGGCGTAGCAGCGGTCCAGGTCAGCGGGGGTGACGTGGCGGATGACGGTGTTCATGGCGGCTCGGAATCAGCGGGGAAAGGCTGGGGATCATAAATCAGCCTGGGCATGACATCGAGAGGCGCATCGTTGATCCGCCTCCCGACGTACACTTCACGCTTTGATCGGCACCCAGATTTCCAGTTTTCCGGTGTTGAGCTTCGGGTTGAAGTCTTCGCTGTAGCGCTCATATTCCGGAGCATCCAGCACTTCATGCCCGGACTGCGGTTGCCAGGTGCCGAAGATGTGCTGAAACAGCTGCGGCAATGCATCTAGCGGCCCTTTATGCTCGAACACCGCGTACAGCTGAGGCTGGACTTCTACCCAACGGTACTGATCCGGCAAGTCGTCGAGCTTGCTGATCTCGACGCCGGCGATGTAGTCGAAGCCGCCCTTGCCATCGAAATTGCAACACACGCCGTAGGTCACTTCGCCCTTCTGGCCCGGAACGTTTCCGATGTGCGGAATGAATTTTTCCCAGAGCGCTGGAATGCCCTGGGTGGTTTGCTGAGTAAACCGTCCACCAAGCCCCGCAATGAGCAGGAAGTGCCCATGTTCGAAGCGTGGACCCGGGATTTCGACGCTATTTTTATCATCCATGACTCGGCTCCTGGTACAAAAAGTGGGTTCGGCTAGGAGTATAGAAGCCAAACCCGATTCGCCCAATTACAGCGTATGCAACGCCTCGGCGGCGCCAGCGCCAATAAACTCGTTGTACCCCGATAGGATCACGTACACCGCGAAATAGCAGAAGATCGCCGCCGATGCCATGTACGAATAACGCAGCAGCTTGTCGCCCAGCAACTTGCCGCCATGGCTCGCGGCGAAGCACAGGCCTGCCGACCACAACAGTCCGGCACAGAGAAATCCGCCGAGGAACAATGCCGAGCTGAGCGCCCCGCCACCGCCAGACCGCGCGATCAGTGTGCCGCCCACCGCCGCGAACCAGAGAATGGCGCTGGGTGACGACATGGCCAGGAAGATCCCGCGAAAGAACTCTTTGCGGTGCGAGTTGTGGCCCACGTCGGCGGTCTCGGCCAACAGTGCCTCATGGTGGATCGCCGAATAGATCATCTTCGCCGCGAAATAGATCAGCAACGCCGAACCACCAATCCACAACACCCAGCGCACGGTTTCGTACTGCAGCAAAACGGTCATGCCGGCCAAGGCCAGCACGGCGTAGATCAGGTCGCCGACACAGGTACCCAACCCCAGCGCAAAGCCTTGAAAATAGCCGCGCTGCATGGCCAGCGTGATCATCGCGATGTTGGCTACGCCGATGTCCAGGCACAGAGAAAGGCTCAGCAGAAAGCCGCTGCTAAATTCCATCGACCGATTTCCTTCGGAAAAAAAATTATTTACGTGGAGGCTGGACAGTCTGCCACAGCTGCCCTTACATTCCGCCACAGGTCACCGCAGTGACCAGCGTCGCTCGGACGGTTCCGGGCGCTTACGTTATCCGAGGCAACAATGGCCGAACAAGGTTCGCCGCGCCGCTTTGCGCGCATAGATCGACTCCCCCCTTACGTATTCAACATCACCGCCGAGCTGAAGATGGCCGCCCGTCGTCGTGGCGAAGACATCATCGACTTGAGCATGGGCAATCCCGACGGCCCGACGCCGCCGCACATTGTCGAAAAACTCGTCACCGTCGCCCAGCGCGAAGACACCCACGGTTATTCCACGTCCAAGGGCATTCCACGTCTGCGCCGGGCGATTTCCAACTGGTACAAGGAACGCTACGAGGTCGACATCGACCCGGAAAGCGAAGCCATCGTGACCATCGGTTCCAAGGAAGGCCTGGCGCACTTGATGCTCGCCACCCTGGACCAGGGCGACACCGTGCTGGTGCCGAACCCGAGCTACCCGATTCACATCTACGGTGCCGTGATTGCCGGCGCCCAGGTGCGTTCGGTGCCGCTGATTCCGGGCGTGGACTTCTTCGCCGAACTGGAACGGGCGATTCGCGGCTCGATTCCAAAACCGAAAATGATGATTCTCGGCTTCCCGTCCAACCCCACCGCGCAGTGCGTTGAGCTGGATTTCTTCGAACGGGTGATCGCCCTCGCCAAACAGTACGACGTACTGGTGGTGCATGACCTGGCCTACGCCGACATCGTCTACGACGGCTGGAAAGCCCCGTCGATCATGCAAGTGCCCGGCGCCAAGGACATCGCGGTGGAATTTTTCACCCTGTCCAAGAGCTACAACATGGCAGGCTGGCGCATCGGTTTCATGGTCGGCAACCCGGAACTGGTCAACGCCCTGGCGCGGATCAAGAGCTACCACGACTACGGCACTTTCACACCGCTGCAAGTCGCGGCAATTGCCGCACTGGAAGGCGATCAGCAGTGCGTGAAAGACATCGCCGAGCAGTATCGGCAGCGGCGCAACGTGCTGGTCAAAGGCCTGCATGAACTGGGCTGGATGGTGGAAAACCCGAAAGCGTCGATGTACGTCTGGGCGAAAATTCCCGAAGCGTATGCACACCTTGGCTCGTTGGAGTTCGCCAAGAAACTGCTCGCCGAGGCCAAGGTCTGCGTCTCGCCGGGTGTCGGGTTCGGGGAATACGGGGATGATCATGTGCGCTTCGCGCTGATCGAAAACCAGGACCGGATTCGTCAGGCCGTACGCGGGATTCGCGGGATGTTCAGGGCGGATGGTTTGGTCAGCAAAACCACCGGCTAGAGAAACCAACTCGGGAGCGGCCACGTCCGTGTCCACTCCCGATTTGATTCAATTGTCTTCAGGCATTATTAGAAAAAACCTGTCCCTGAAAGCAAACGGTTAGCCGACAACAGTAAAGGTCCGCAACTCTGTCCACTCCGAATCGACGCCCCCCACGTTTTGTCTAGCCTTGACTTGGTACTTCCCCAATTTCCACGAAGAAGGTGAAGTCACTAGCCATTGACCTGAAGACATCACGTCAACCGACCCCTGCACCGTTCCGTCACGTAGCGCAACAGTTACCTTCCCCCCGACGGTCCCCGTCCCAATAAACCTTGGTCTTAGATTCTCCTCAGCACCTTCAATAGGAAGGGTAATTTGGGGTTTCTCAACAATCGGCGTGCTCATAGAGTCTGCTCCTCATCCATGATTCAACGATCAAACAGGAACCCGTGACTGGCGCTCCTTTCAAGAAGGGATGTTCGACGTGTCTATGCGGGGCGTCTACCTGTGAGAAATGACAGTTCCGACAACCGGTTGTGTCATCGGTACCCAAAAGATTTGGCTTGTCGCAGATTCCTGCCCATAAAAAAAACCGCATAAATGCGGTTTTTTGTTATCGGGAATGATCGAAACCAGCGTCTACGGGGGTTCGACAATCCATGTAGGAGCCGGCTTGCTGGCGATGCAGGCCACTCGGTTTAACTTCTTGACCGAGTCGATGCCATCGCCAGCAAGCCGGCTCCTACACATGCGTTGCGGTGTTGCTTAGACGAACAACGACAACAGCAGGATAAAGCCAAGGCCAACCACGGACAGGATGGTTTCCATCGCCGTCCAGGTCTTGAAGGTTTCCGCCACGGTCATGTTGAAGTACTGCTTCACCAGCCAGAAACCCGCGTCGTTGACGTGAGACAGGATCAACGAACCGGCACCGGTCGCCAGCACCAGCAGTTCACGGTTCACACCCGGAATCATCCCCACCACCGGCACCACGATGCCTGCGCCAGTAATGGTCGCCACGGTCGCCGAACCGGTCGCAATACGGATCACCGCAGCCACCAGCCAGGCCAGGAGGATCGGCGAGATTTGTGCGGCCACCGCCATGTTGCCGATGACATTACCCACGCCGCTGGTCACCAGCATCTGCTTGAAGCCACCACCGGCACCGATGATCAGGATGATCGCGGCGGTTGGCGCGAGGCTCGCATCCAGCCATTTGAGCATCTGGTTGGAGCCAATGCCCTGCTTGTAACCGAAGGTGTACAGCGACAGCAGCAACGCCAGCAGCAGGGCCGAGATCGGGTGACCGATCAGGTCCATGAAGGTGCGGAAGAAGTTGCCGTCCGGCAGCACCACGTCGGCGAAGGTCTTGAGCAACATCAGGAACACCGGCGACAGCACGGTGATCAAGGTGATGGAGAAGCTTGGGAGATCGGCAGAATCGTTCTCACGCGCCAGTTGATCCACCAGTTCCTGGTTGGGATGACCGGGAATGTATTTGGCAATGAAAGTGCCGTAGATCGGGCCGGCGATGATGGCCGTCGGCAGAGCAACGATCAGGCCGTAGAGAATGGTCTTGCCGATGTCGGCACCGAACACGCCGATGGCCAGCAATGGACCCGGGTGCGGCGGAACAAGACCGTGCACGGCGGACAGACCGGCCAGCAGCGGGATACCGATCTTGATGATCGACACGCCGGTACGCCGGGCGACGATGAACACCAGCGGGATCAGCAGCACAAAACCGATTTCGAAGAACAGCGGAATGCCGACCAGGAACGCGGCGAACATCATTGCCCACTGCACTTTGTCCTTGCCGAACGCGCGAATCAGCGTCTGGGCAATCTGATCCGCCCCGCCCGACTCGGCCATCATTTTGCCGAGCATCGTGCCCAGCGCGAGGATGATGCCGACGAAACCGAGCACGCCACCGAAGCCGTCCTGGAACGCCTTGATGATGGTGCCGATCGGCATGCCGGAAGTCAGCCCGAGAAAGGCTGCGGCAATGATCAGGGCAATGAACGGGTGAAATTTGAACTTGGTGATCAAGACGATAAGCCCGATCACCGTGACCACTGCATCGAGCAGCAGGAACGTCTCGTGGGACATGCCAAACATTAGGGGTGTCTCCTGGTTGTTGTTGTTATTAAAACGGGTAATTCGAAAGCCATAAGGACAGCGCTATCTCTTCAAGCAAAATTTAACCGGCGCGTTTCAGGCCGTGTTCCAGCCACCAGGCGTGGGCTTGCTTCGCCAACTGGTCGACGCTGTGGTTCGAGGCGTCGAGGGCCAGGGTCAGCGGCTCGCCAACCGGGGATTCAAGGGTGGCGAACTGGCTGTCGATCAGGGTCGACGGCATGAAATGGCCCGGCCGATGGGAGACGCGATCGGCCGCCACTTCAGGCGTGAGCTCAAGAAACACAAAACCCAGGCCCGGCAAGGCGCTGCGCAAAACTTCGCGGTAACTGTGTTTGAGGGCCGAGCAGGTCAACACCGGGTGCTGGCCTGTGGCGTCGACGCGGCGCAATTCATCGCACAGGCTGTCGAGCCAGCCGGCACGGTCGTCGTCGTTCAGGGGGATACCCGCGCTCATCTTTTCGATATTGGCGGCAGGGTGGAAAGTATCGCCTTCAATGGCAGTCGCGCCGCTGAGCTGGCACAAGGCTTCGCTGACGCAGGTCTTGCCGCAACCGGCAACGCCCATGATGACCAGGGCGGTGATGGGATGATTCATGTAACACCTCAGCGCGCAGACAGCGCTACCTTTGCCAGTTATGACACTAGACGAAAAGTAGAAGTTGCCGACGCCTTCTTGTCATTTTTGTGGGTTGCAGCATGTTCGTTCCGGACGCCGAAAAGCGAGGTTCAGGCAAAACTCGCTTACGCATTTGCAGCTGCATCGGGACAGCGCTACCTTAGTGCCTTGAATTTTGTTTGGCAAGCCGCCCGATGACCTCTCCTAAAAACGATAAAAATACGCGAACCACTGGCCGTCCTACCCTCAATGAAGTAGCCCGACTGGCCGGCGTCAGCCCGATTACCGCCTCCCGCGCCTTGCGCGGCGTGAGCACGGTGGCCACCGAACTGGTGGAAAAAGTCCAGAAAGCCGCGCTTGAACTCAACTACGTGGTCAACCCCGCCGCCCGTGCGTTAGCCTCGGCCCAGAGCCATTCCGTGGTGGTTTTGGTGCCGTCGCTGTCCAACTTGCTGTTCATCGACACCCTGGAAGCCATTCATCAGGTTTTACGACCGAAGGGCTTCGAAGTGCTGATCGGCAACTTCCATTACTCGCGTGACGAAGAAGAAAACCTGCTGCGCAATTACATGGCCTATCAGCCACGCGGTTTGCTGCTGACCGGGTTTGATCGCACCGAAAGTTCGCGGCGGATGATCGAGGCGAGCAATATTCCCTGCGTGTACATGATGGAACTCGACAGCGCTGCGGGCCTCAATTGCGTGGGTTTCTCGCAACTGGCGGCCGGCGAAACGGCAGCGGAGCATTTGCTGTCCCGTGGTCGCAAGCGCCTGGCGTACATCGGTGCGCAACTGGATCAGCGCACGTTGCTGCGCGGCGAAGGGTTTCGCAAAGCCCTGCAAAAGGCCGGTCGCTATGACCCGGACCTGGAAGTGTTGACGCCCCGCGCCTCCTCCGTCGGCCTGGGTGGCGAGCTGTTCCTGCAACTGATCGCCAGTCATCCCGATGTCGACGCAATATTCTTCGGCAACGACGACCTGGCCCAGGGCGCGCTGCTGGAAGCGATGCGCTGCGGAATCAAAATTCCCGAACAAGTGGCAGTCCTCGGTTTCAACGACCTGCCGGCCTCGGCGCACATGGTCCCGCGCCTGAGCAGCATCAACACCCCGCGCGAGGCGATTGGCCGGCGAGCGGCAGAGCAGATGCTGACGTTGATGGCGGGCAACACCGTGGCGAAACCGGTGCAGGACATGGGGTTCGAATTGAAGGTGCGCGAAAGCACGTAGCCCTGTAGGAGCCGCCCACAGCAAGCCGGCTCCTACAGGGGTATTCTGATCTTCCGGAAGCATCGAATCGCTAAAGGAGCCGTTCCATGGAACATGCACTGAAGATTCTCGGCAAAGCCTCATCCATCAACGTCAGAAAAGTCCTGTGGACCTGCGACGAGCTGGGCCTTTCCTACGAACGCGAGGATTGGGGCAGCGGGTATGCGTCGACCCACAGTCCCGAATTTGTCCGGCTCAACCCCAACGCACAGGTGCCGGTGATCATCGATGAGGCCGGCGTGCTGTGGGAGTCCAATACTATCTGCCGCTATCTGGCCGGCAAACACCCACACGCTGAACTGTTGCCGCACGAACCGGCGGCGCGCGCCCGGGTGGAGCAGTGGATGGATTGGCAAGCCACCGATCTCAATTCGTCCTGGAGCTACGCGTTCACGGCGCTGGTACGCAAAGACCCGGAGTTCCAGGACGCGCACCGGATTGCCACGGGCTTGCGCGGCTGGAATCAGAAGATGGGCATCCTCGAACATCAGCTCGCGACCACCAAAGCCTATGTTGCCGGGCCACGGTTCACGCTGGCCGATATCGTCATCGGGCTGTCAGTCAACCGTTGGCTGATGACGCCGATGGATCGACCGGACTTCCCGGCCATCGACGAATATTTCCAACGCCTGGCGCAACGCCCCGGGTTCCTCAAACACGGCTGCAACGGCCTGCCTTGATCGGTCGACCTCTGCCGTCGGGCGGCAAAGGTTGACCGCAACGCTTTCGTTTTCTGCACAAGCAAAAATATAACCAATTGAAAATAATAGGTTTTATTGCCTGGGCACGCTAATTGCTCAGGTCGCTGCACCGCAAACACCTACAAGGTCTACTCATCATGTTGGTCAGTGCAAAGCAAAACCTAGTGACGCCGCTTCCCAAAAAGCCGGGCGACGAACCGAGCGCGGACGCCGCCGCAGGTCTTCAAGGTGGCCTGCAAGCCGCGTTGATGCAGAGCGTGCAAAACAATATCCAGCTGCAGAACGTGAAGAATGCCGGGATGGTCCAGGCGTCTGCGTCCAAGCTCGCCACGGAACAGGTCAACGCCGCCAATAAAATCAGCGACAACGTCGATGAAGCGTTCGCCAAGACCCGTGTCGCGCTGCAAGCCACCGATGCCTCGACAGTGCCAAAGGCCGGTGAAAGCACCGCCATGGCCGACTTCAAGGACTACATGAGCAAAACCCCGGAACAGCGGTTGCGCGACAGTATTCTGAAAGAGATGGGGATTACCGAAGAAGACCTGAAAGCCATGCCGCCGGAGAAACAACTGGCGGTCGGTAAAGAGATTGCCGAGCGTCTGCAAGACAAGATAAAACTGGCGCAGGCCGAGAAAGAAAACGGCAGCAGCAGTGAGAAAAGCGGCGCCCAAGTGGTCGACAAGTTCCTCGCATCGCTCTGACCACGCGAATGCTTCTGTAGGAGCGAGGCTTGCCCGCGAAGAGGCCGTCACATTCAACATTAATGTCGACTGACGCACCGCTTTCGCGGGCAAGCCTCGCTCCTACAGTTCATGGGTGAACCCACAATCCAGAATCCGTTACGATTCCCTGTAGGGGCGTTTCAATTCAATTGCAGCGTTGAATTGAACTGGCTGATCGCGTCCACCACATGCCGCGAGCCTTGCTGGATTTCCAGGATCACCTCCCCCGCCTCGTTCGCCAGTTCCACCCCAAGGCCAGTGCGGCTCAAACTCGACTGCATGCTCGACACCGCGCTCAACGACAAATCGTGGTTTTTGCGCACCACGTCGACAATCTCCAGCGTCGCCTGGCTCGTGCGTGCCGCGAGGCTGCGAACCTCATCCGCCACCACGGCAAACCCTCGGCCGTGCTCCCCGGCCCGCGCCGCCTCGATGGCCGCGTTGAGCGCCAGCAGGTTGGTCTGGTCGGCAATGCCGCGAATGGTCTGAACGATGGTGCCGATGATGTCGGACTGTTTGCTCACCGCATCAATGCTCAGCGCCGCTTCGTTCAAGTCCCTGGAAATGTCCTGGATGATCTGCACCGTCTGCTGCACCACCTGAGATCCCTTCTGCGCGCAGGCGTCGTTCTGCACCGAAGTGCTGTGGGCCGACTCCGCAGCCGTTTGCAGCGTGGTCACTTGCTGCGTGATGTCGCTGGCGAACTTCACCACTTTGTACAAACGGCCCTTGGCGTCGAACAACGGGTTGTAGGACGCTTCGAGAAAAATCGTATGACCATGCTTGTCTCTGCGTTCGAAACGGTGCGAGTGATATTCGCCGCGATTCAGTGAAGCCCAGAACCCTTTGTAAGACGGCGATTCGGCTTCGGCGCGGTGGCAAAACAGGCTGTGATGCTGACCGACGATTTCGTTGAGCGCGTAATGCGTGGTCTTCAGGAAGTTTTCATTGGCGGTGATTACATTGCCAGCGGGGGTGAATTCGATCACCGCCATCGAACGACCGATTGCCGCGAGCATGCTTTCGTTTTCGTGTTCCTTGTTCACCCTGTCCGTAATGTCGGTGGCGACTTTGATCACACTGCTGACTTGCCGGTCGGGACCGATAACCGGCATGTAACTGGCTTCGAGCCAGATCTCCTTGCCGCCCTTGTTCAAGCGCAGGAAAGTCCCGCTGAGCGACTCGCCACGGGCCAGGTCACGCCACAATTTGGCGTAGGCTTCGCTGCGATAAAACGTTTCCTCGCAAAAGATCCGGTGATGTTTGCCGCGCACTTCTTCGGCGCTGTAACCCATGGCTTTGCAAAAGTTGTCGTTGGCATCGAGCACGATGCCGTCAGGGGTGAACTCAATCATCGCCATCGAACGACTGACGGCCGCCAACTTGGCGTTGGCCTCGGTCAGCGCACAGCTGTAGCGCTCGATTTCCTGCAGGTCAGCCTTGTGATGTAGGTTAAACATGGTCGTATCACCCTAAGCGCGGTCGTTTGATTGATGAAAGTTCTTCGGTCTTTCAACGTATCCACCACAACGTTCCATGGAACAGGCACACGCATTCCTCCACGGGAGGAACTGTCAGGTGATCAATGATGTTGAATCGGAGAGTCCATGTGGCAACGCTCTTATCAAGACATCCGTCTCTTGATAGCCCGGGACCGGGCCAGCCCTAACGTTTTCATAAGTAACTCCCTTTATCGTAAAACTCCTTGCCGCTCGCATCGGTGCCTTGGGGTGCGCACTCTGAAGCGTGCATGCCGGCCTTCACATGGCGACCGACATGGTTCGTCAGGACTGAGCATAGCCAGCCGCAATAGGCTTGCAAGGCCACTAGTCGGCCAGTATTGAGGACAAAAACGGTTCAGCTTGATTCAGTGTTCAGCCAGCATGCTCAACAACGCCTGCACCGCTGCCGAGGGTTGTTTGTTTGCGGCGACCACCAAGGCAAACTCACGATCGATACGCGGTTTGACCGGCACCACACGCAGCCCCTGGAGATGGCTGGGCAAGGTCATTTCCGGCACCAGGGTGATACCGATGTTTTCGCGCACCAGCGTGAACGCACTGCTCCACTCGCGGACCTCGACCCGAACGTCGCGCAATTGCAGACCGGCATCGGCGGCCAGGCTGCGGGCGTTGGTTGAACAGCCGCCCGTGGCCAGCACAAACGGCTGGTCTGCCAACTCCGCGAGGGTGACGCCTTGTTCAATCGAGCGGCGCGCCAAGGGATGGCCGCCGGGCAACACCGCGACCCAGGCATCGCGCCCCAAACGCCCGGCATTGCGCTCCGGCGCCGGGTTCAGCACCACACCCACATCCACCAGGCCGGCGCCGAGCAGTGCTTCCACTTCATCGTCGCTGACTTCCAGCGCGACCACCTGAATGCCGGGGTAAAGCCGGCTGAATGTGCGCAGCAGCGGCGGCAGAAAGGTTGCCAGCACCATGGGAAAACTCGCCAGGCGAATCGTCCCGCGCTGGATGTCTTTCGCGGCATCGACGGTGCTGCGGATGTTTTCCAGGGCGCCGAGCATGGTCCGGGCCTGCTCGATGACCGGCAGGCCGATAGCGGTCGGCAACGTTTGGCGATTCTCCCGAGTGAACAGCTGAACGCCGAGGGTTTCTTCGATCAGCGCCAACGCTTGGCTCGCGCCTGACTGGGTCATGCCGACCCGTTCGGCCGCGCGGGTAATGTTGCCCGTATCGGCCACTGCCACCACCATTCGCCAGTGCATCAGATTCATCATGGCAGTAGCTTTCCTTATGGCAGTTTTCTGAAAGATTAATTTTACCGAGGGCGCCGCGCACTATGACACTGGCGCAAATCCCCAACCAGAGCCCTGCCGATGAAGTTGTATTACGCCCCTCAAGCCTGCTCGCTGGCACCGCACATTGTGCTGCGTGAACTGGACCTGCCGTTCGAGTTGATCCGCGTCGATAACCACACCAAACGGACCGCGAACGGTGCCGATTTCCTCGCCATCAACCCGAAGGGTTACGTCGCGGCGCTGCAACTCGACAACGGTGACGTGGTGACTGAAGGCCCGGCGATCCTGCAATACCTGGCGGACCTGCGACCCGAGGCGAACCTGGCGCCCGTGAACGGGACGTTCGAGCGAGTGCGGTTGCAGGAGTGGCTGAATTTCGTTTCGACGGAGATTCATGGCGGGCTGGGTTGGCTGTTCAACGCGCAGTTCCCCGAGGAGGTGAAAGCGCTGATCAAGGAGAAGTTGTTCAAGCGCTTTGCGGTGTTGTGTCAGACGCTGGAGCGCCAGGATTATCTGCTGGCGGATGGGTTCAGCGTGGCGGATGCTTACTTGTTTACGGTGTTGCGGTGGGCGCCGTTGTTTGCGATAGATTTGGATCAGTGGCCGGTGTTGGCACGGTTTCAGGCGCGGGTTGATTTGCGCCCGGCGGTGCAAGCGGCGTTGGCCGTGGAGTTGGTGTAAGGTTTTAGATTGATTCGCGGGCAAGCCTCGCTCCTACAGGATTAACGATACCTTTGTAGGAGCGAGGCTTGCCCGCGAAATCGATGTAACAGACGCCGAAAAATTACAAACTTGCACTCACCTTGGTCGCCACCTCACCCGGCACCCAACCCTTCCAGATCTGCGGCTGATCGCGCAAAAACGCTTCCGCCACCTGACGCGGTTGCTGGCGTTTTTCGCTCATCTGCGCCAGCGTCTGGTTCAGCAGATCGATCGGGAAATCGACTTTCTCGAAGAACGATACCAAGTCCGGATACTGCGTCTTGAACGGTGCAGACACGCCGATCGCCAGGCTCGCCGGCATCGAGCGCGTGCCTTTGGGGTTTGGGTTGTTGGCATCGGCCAGGGTCTTCCAGGCTTCGGCGTCGAACGGCGGTTCTTCGAGTTTCACCAGTTTGAAGCGCCCCAATAACGGCGTCGGCGACCAGTAGTAGAACAACACCGGTTTGCCGCGACGGATCGACGAGGCCACTTCGGCATCCAGCGCCGCGCCGGAGCCGGTGCGGAAGTTGACGAAGCTGGTGGTCAGGTCGTAGGCCTTGAGTTTCTGACTGTTGACGATCTCCGAAGTCCAGCCGGTCGGGCTGTTGAGGAAGCGTCCGCGACTCGGGTCTTCGGGGTCGCGGAACACGTCTTTGTAGCGCGCCAGATCGGCGACGGATTTCAGCTCCGGCGCCAGCGGTTTGATCCCGCGTTCCGGGTCGCCCTTGATCACGTATTCCGGCACCCACCAGCCTTCGGTGGCGCCTTTGACGGTGTCGCCCAGCCCGAACACTTTGCCTTCCGACGCAGCCTTGACCCACGCCGGACTGCGCCCGGCCCACTCTTCGCCGATCACTTGAATGTCGTTCTTGGCCAATGCCGCTTCGAGGCTGACGGTGCTGCCCGGCAAAGTGTCGGTCGGGTAGCCGTAACCTTTTTCGACGATCAGCCGCAGGATCTCGGTGATCAGGCTGCCGCTTTCCCAGGTGATGTCACCAAAGTGGATCGGCTTGGTTTGTTCCGCGGCGGGAACGTGGGTCGCCACAAGGCTCAGGGCCAGCAGCGAACTGCCGAGCAGGGTTTTGATCGATTTCATGCGGACCTCTGGTGCAAGGGTTCATTGGCGCTGTGCTGGGCGCACAACGCTTGGGAGCGGGTCATGTAGACGCTGACCGAGCGCTGGGAAATGCCCAGTTCGGCAGCGATTTGCGGGTACGTCAGGCCATCGATGCGCGACAACAGGAACGTCGCCCGGACTTTGCCCGGCAAACGCTCAAGCGTTCGGTCGAGGCGGTGCAACGCCTGGGTCAGTTGCAGCAATTCCTCGGGCGAGGACGCTTGGGGCTGATCGAGGTGTTGCAGTTGATCGAGGTGCTGACGCTCCAGATCGCGGCGGCGCCAGAGCTGATAAATCAACCGGCGGGCGATGGTGGTGAGCAAGGCGCGGGGCTCGCGGATCGGGGTCAGACCCGGCGATTCGAGCAGTTGCGCGAAGGTCTCGGCGGCGATGTCTTCGACGCTGGAACTGGCCCCGAGAAACTGGCGCAACCGAGCGCAGAGCCAGGGGTAATGGGCGCGGAACAATCCGCCCACGTCGTTTCGATGGGATACGTCGGTGCCGGACATAGAGGCTCCAAGGGTTAGGGTCGCTGAATGTCCGGTGGTCCGGTGAGGCGAATCCTAGCAAGGAGCCTTATTCTTTAATAATACTTAAAATGCATTTTTATATTCATTTAAGGAATTAAAGTGGAATTTGATGGATCGCCTTCGCGGGCAAGCCTCGCTCCTACAGGATTTGTGTCGATCTCTGGATTGATGATCGACACAAAACCTGTAGGAGCGTGGCTTGCCCGCGAAGGCGATCTCTACTCAACGCAACCGCCCAAACCCCAACGCCTCAGCTTCCTGCTGATAATTGAGAACAACCTGATAGTCACTCTCGCTGGCCGGCAACACCTCGTGCAACCCGAGGACTTCGACGACATCGGGCAATTCCCGCAACGTCTCGTTCATCACCTGCCGCAGCGCCTCTACCTGTTCATCGGTCGCCGTCGCAACGGTGATATACGGCAAGGTCGGGCTGAACGCGCTACGCACCACCACGCGCAATCCCGCCACTTCCTCTTCGGCGTGCCGCGCCAGGTAGGCGAAGGTCACGCTGTCGATGGCGGCGAGGTCGGCTTGATCTTCACGCAGCCAGCGTAGGCTCTCGCGGTGGCTGCCGCTGATGCCGACGCCGGCGAAAAACTGCCCGTCGCGGTGCAACGGCGCGAGTCGTTGACGCAGCAGGTTCATGCCGCTGTTGGAGTCTTCGCCGTTGATCACGCCACGGCTGCCGAAAAACGCGGGCAAGGTCCGGCGTGAATCATCGGCACGGCTGAGCAGCAGGCTGCAATGGTTACCGCCGCTGCTGTCCGGCAGTTCGTAACGAGGCCGGCCGATGACCCGAACCTGGCCGCGCAATGCGGTCATCAGCGGATAGCCGCAGGTTTGGGTCAGCAGCAACTGCGGGGACAGCCACAGGTCCATCAGCGACAGCCCTTCGGCGTTGCGGCGGGTGGCGCCCAGACGTTCGAGGATTCGCGTCAGCCAACGCTCGTTGGCCTGGCGGATGGGTTCGGGGGCGACGTACATCAGTAATTCGGTGATGTGTTGAGTCATCAAAATCTTCCCATACAACAAAATTCCCCGTGTAGGAGCCGGCTTGCTGCGGGCGGCGTTCCGACGATAGCGGTGTGTCATGTTGCATTGATGGGACTGATACACCGCCATCGCCAGCAAGCCGGCTCCTACAAGGGGATGCGTTGGCAATCAGTGGAAGGGGTGTTTCGGGCTGTCGATCGCCTTTATCCCGTTCTCACGCCACAACTGAGCATAACCCTGCACCAGAAACCCGCCGCTGCGCGCCACCCATTGCTCGCGGCGTGCGTGGTAGGCGCGGGGCAAGTCGTACCAGGGCAGGCCCGGCAAATCGTGATGCACCAGATGAAAATTCAGGTTCAGGAACAGCCAGCGCCATGGCCAGCCGGCTTCATTGAGCACGGTGCGTTGCTCGGGTTGCGCATGGGGACGGTGCTCATAGTAGGAGCGGATCATTGCAATCGATAGCGCCGGCACGCTGATCAGCAACAGGTAATGCCACACCGGCACCACGCTGTAATGGGCGATGAACAGCAACATCGACACGGTCAGTGCGCCGTGGGTCAGCCACATCAACCAGGCCTGTCGATCACCCGATCTCAAGCGCTGCAGTTCTTCGCGCGCCAGCGCCAGCAAGGCCAGCGGCGCACCGATGATGAAGCGTCCGAGTACGGTTTTGTTCAGCCAGTGCAGACTCTGTTCGAATACGGAACTGCCCTGCCACCGCTCGGCACTCAGGTAACGGCTTTCCGGATCGATGCCCGGCAAGGTCAGGTCTTCGTCGCGGTGATGCAGCAGATGACTGTCGCGATACAACGTGTAGGGGTACCAGACAGCGAACGGTGCGTAGCCGAGGATTTTGTTCAGCGTGGTCCAGCGGGTGGGATGACCGTGAAGTAATTCGTGCTGCACCGACAACCACAGCACCACCAGCGGAATCATCAGCAACGTGCTCCACCAGACGCCCAATCGATTGCTGGCCAGCATGATGCCGAACCAGCCGCCGTACACGCCGATCAGCAGCAACCAGGTCGGCCACTCGGTGCGAGCGGTCAGGCGTTGGCGCAGGGTTTCGATTTCTTCTCGGTGGGCACTATCGAAGTAATGGGGCATGGCGTTGCTCAGATCGGGGACCAGTCCCCATCTGTGCAATGGCATCGGGAAATCTTGCAGATTATTTGATGATCGTTCCCGCGCTCACGTGGGAACGATCGATTAAAGCGGGATCAATGGCCGAACACACCCACCTTCTTGGCCTTCTTGTCCGCGCGTTTTTCATCGGCGGTTTTCGCCGGTTTCTTCTTCGCTGCTTTTTTTGAATCCATGCCTTTGGCCATGATACGTACTCCACTCATACGGGATGTGAGATCAGGTATACACCTATCCCCGGCCGCCCGTTCTTTTATAATCGCCCGCTTTGCGCACACACAGACCCGCCCCATGACCGACACTCAATACACCTTGCTCGACGAGCCGTTATGGCCCCTGATGAACAAGTTTTATCGCGCCCACCAATCGTCGATGAAAGCGGTCCGCGACGCTCAATTGTGGGTGGCCCGGCGCAACGAGATCATTGCGGCGCTGTGCTTGCGTCCGGTCTCGGGCGGGCATTGGTTGACTGGTTTGTTTGTCGACCCGGCCTGTCGTGAACAAGGGATCGCAGCGGCGCTGATTGCCGAAGCGGTGAACGGTCTCGACCAACCGGTGTGGCTGTTCTGCCACCCGGACTTGCGGGGCTTTTATGAGCGTCGCGGGTTTACCTTCGATCCGCCCATGCCCTACGCGATGGTCGAACGCTTGAGCCGTTATGCGCGCAGCAAACCGATGATTGCGATGGGGCTGGATCCGGTCTCACTCCCACATTAGTTTTGGGGTGGCTTTAGTCGTCGGCGTTGGGATCTAGATCCGGAAACATCACTTCGGTGAACCCGAATTTGCTGAAGTCGGTAATCCGCGACGGGTACAACCGCCCGATCAGGTGATCACATTCGTGCTGCACCACACGGGCGTGAAACCCTGAAGCGATGCGCACGATCGGCTCGCCTTTCGGGTCAAAACCTTCATAGCGAATTTGCTGGTACCGACTCACCGCGCCGCGTAATCCGGGCACCGACAGACAACCTTCAAACCCCTCTTCCATCACCGGGCTCAACGGCGTGATCAGCGGATTGATCAGGATCGTCTGCGGCACCGCTTCAGCGTCCGGATAACGCTCGCTGTGCTCGAAGCCGAAGATCACCAGTTGCAGGTCAACGCCGATCTGCGGCGCGGCCAGGCCCACCCCGCCGACGCTTTCCATGGTCTGGAACATGTCGTCGATCAGTTGCCACAGCTCCGGGCTGTCGAACATCTCGGCGGGGACCGGCGGCGCAATGCGCAGCAGGCGCTCGTCGCCCATTTTCAGGATTTCACGGATCATTTGATGACTTCGTCAGTGGGTGGTTTCACCGAGTGATCCCGGCCCAGTCCGGAAACGTGATGTTTCTCTTCGTGGACAGGACCGTGCTCGCCGGGGACCTTTTCGCCAGGGTCCTTGCCTTCGGTCGACATGTGTTCGATCACCGCATTCATTTCCGCGCCGAGCAACAGCACCGCCGCGGAAATGTAGAAGTACAGCAACAGCACGATGATCGCGCCGATACTGCCATACATGGCGTTGTAGTTGGCGAAGGTCTTGACGTAAAACGCAAAGCCCAACGACGCGATGATCCACACCACCACCGCCAGCACCGAGCCTGGGGTGATGAAACGAAACTCCTGTTTGACGTCGGGCATGACGTAATAGATCAGCGCCACGGCAATCATCATCAGGATCACGATGACCGGCCAGCGAGCGATGGTCCAGACCGTGACAATAAAGTCTTCAAGGCCGACCTGCGCGGCGATCCAGCCCATCACTTGCGGCCCGAGCACCATCAGCGCGGCGGCAATCAGCAACATCCCGGCAATGCCGATCGTGTAGAAAACCGACAGCGGAAAACGCTTCCAGAACGGCCGGCCTTCGACCACGTCATACGCAGCGTTCATCGCGCTCATCATCAGTCGCACGCCGGCCGAGGCCGTATACAGCGCGATGACGATACCGACCGAGAGCAAGCCGCCCTTGGATTGCTGGAGCTGGTCGATCACCGGGTTCACCTGCTCCAGCGCCTGGGGCGGCAGGACCAGTTCCGATTGCAGGCGCAGCCAGGAAAAAAAGTCCGGCAGGTGCAGGAAACCGATCAGGGCAATCAGGAAAAGAATGAAGGGAAACAACGAAAACAGCATTTGATAGGCCAACGCCGAGGCATAGGTCGACATCTCGTCGGCGACGAACTCGGTGACCGTGCGCACCATCACGCGATGGAGGGGCACACCTTTCATGTCCGGGAAAATCATTAGCGTCTCCTTTCGCCGCAATGGGGTTGAAGTCGTGGCGACTCAGGGGCCGTTTTCTACATCAAAGTAGCCTACTTGGCGACTTTGAAACAATTTCCGTGTGCAAGTTCAGACTGACACAAAAACGACATTTCATCGTTCCGTGCAGGTTGGGCTTTATGTTTGCCGACCAACCCCCGAGAATGCGCAACGTATTCAGGCCACGGCCCTGAAGATCCAATCCCGTAGGAATGTTATGAAACTCGATAAAAAGCAGGCCATTGCCCGCAGAAACCAGGAACTCGGCGGTGCTGTGCTTGGCGTCAACAACTGCCATTTCGCCGAATTGAACCGTAACCGCAACATCTGGTGGTTCGATCTCCCGGTGGCGCGCCTGGCCATTGGTCAGTACGAATGGATTCACCTGCTGATGCACACGCCGGACACCGACGAACTGCTGCACCTGAAAGTGCCGACGGTGTTCCTGCGCGAGAAACTCGAAGGGCTGGTGGTGCGCAACCAGGGCAAGCGCAAGGCTGCGCTGAGCCTGGAACTGAGTGCGGACAAGGATTCGTACCTGCAGGACATGCGCCCGGCGGGCACCAACGTCAATTTCGCGCCGTTCCGCCAATAACCCAAAAGAAAATCAAAAGCTTCGCGAGCAGGCTCGCTCCCACAGTTGATCGCATTCATCCTGATAGAACGCGGACAAAAATGTGGGAGCGAGCCTGCTCGCGATGGCAATCGATCAGACAACGAACCTTTCAAGTCAGCCAACAAAAAGCCCCGCATCTGCGGGGCTTTTGTTTGTTACGCGCCTACTTTCTTCGCGTTGATCTTCTTCAGCTCTTCATCACGCAATTCCCGACGCAGGATCTTGCCAACGTTGGTCGTCGGCAGCGCATCGCGGAACTCGACGGCTTTCGGCACTTTGTAGCCGGTGACGTTCGCACGCATGTGCTCCATCACTTGCTCTTTGGTGAGGGTCACGCCCGGTTTGGCGACGATGAAAATCTTGATCGCCTCGCCCGACTTCTCGTCCGGCACGCCGATGGCCGCGCATTGCAGCACGCCCGGCAGGGTCGCGAGCACGTCTTCGAGCTCATTCGGGTACACGTTGAAACCGGACACCAGGATCATGTCTTTCTTGCGATCGACAATGCGCATGTAGCCGTCAGGCTGGATCAGCGCGATGTCACCGGTCTTCAACCAGCCTTCGCTGTCGAGCATTTCGTCGGTGGCTTCCTGACGCTGCCAGTAGCCCTTCATCACCTGCGGACCTTTCACGCACAGTTCGCCGATTTCGCCCAACGGTTGTTCAACGCCGGCATCGTCGATGACTTTGCACAGGGTCGACGGCACCGGAATGCCGATGGTGCCGATCTGGATATTCTGGATCGGGTTCACGGTGGCCACCGGGCTGGTTTCGGTCATGCCGTAACCTTCGCAGATGGCGCAACCGGTGACCGCTTTCCAGCGTTCGGCCGCGGCCAGTTGCAGGGCCATGCCGCCCGACAGGGTGACTTTCAGCGCCGAGAAATCCAGCTTGCGGAAGCCTTCGTTGTTGCACAGGGCCACGAACAGCGTGTTCAGACCGACGAAGCCGCTGAACTTCCACTTCGACAGTTCCTTGACCATCGCCGTCAGGTCGCGCGGGTTGCTGATCAGGATGTTGTGGTTGCCGATCAGCATCATCGCCATGCAATGAAAGGTGAAGGCATAGATGTGGTACAGCGGCAGCGGCGTGATCAGGATCTCGCAACCTTCATTCAGGTTGGAACCCATCAGCGCCTTGCACTGCAACATGTTGGCGACGAGGTTGCGATGGGTCAGCATCGCGCCCTTGGCCACGCCGGTGGTGCCGCCGGTGTATTGCAGCACTGCCACGTCGCTGCTGGCCGGGTTGGCTTCAGCCACTGGCTGGCCATGGCCCTTGCTCAACACGTCGTTGAACTTGATGGCTTTGGGCAAGTGATACGCCGGGACCATCTTCTTCACGTACTTGATGACGCTGTTGATCAGCAGGCGCTTGAGCGGCGGCAGCAGGTCGGCGACTTCGGTGACGATGACGTGCTTGACGCCGGTTTTCGGCACGACGGCCTCGGCCAGATGCGCCATGTTGGCCAGGCAGACCAGGGCTTTGGCACCGGAGTCGTTGAACTGGTGTTCCATTTCCCGCGCGGTGTACAGCGGGTTGGTGTTGACCACGATCAGCCCGGCGCGAATGGCACCGAACACAGCGACCGGGTACTGCAAGACGTTGGGCAGCTGCACGGCGATTCGATCGCCCGGCTGCAAGTCGGTATGCTGTTGCAGGTAAGCGGCAAAGGCACCGGACAATTCGTACAGTTCACCGTAGGTGATTGTCTTGCCCAGGTTACTGAATGCCGGCTTGTCGGCGAAGCGTTGGCAGGACTGTTTCAACACTGCCTGAATATTCGGATACTCGTCCGGATTGATGTCGGCAGCAATCCCGGCAGGGTACTTATCCTTCCAGAAGTCTTCGATCATGGAAGCCCACTCCTCAGCAACGCGAATTCAAATACCGCATTTGATGCGATTATTATTGGTGTTTGATTATTGGTGAGTCTGGGCTTTTTACAGAGGCCGAGAGGTCACAAAGCGCGCCGAGAGTAGCAGCTTTGCCAAGGGCCGACTAGAGCCAAAAGCGGCCTCTACAGTCACATTAGTGACTCAAGAATGACAAGCGGTCATTTTAGAGCAAAAAACCTATATGTCGCTGAAAGCCCCGAAAATCGGGGCCTCCGCCTTAAAAGCTTCGCGGGCAAGCCTCGCTCCTACAGGTTTTGTGTCGTTCAACACTGACCTTGTAGGAGCGAGGCTTGCCCGCGAACTGTGCGAAGCGCGGCCATTTATCGGTTACGCGATATCCCGCAACTCCCGCCGCAGAATCTTGCCCACCGGCGTCATCGGCAACGACTCACGCAACACGATGTGCTTGGGCACTTTGTACGCGGTGAAGTTTTCCTTGCAGTAAGCCTTCAACTCTTCAAGGCTGACCCCCGACTCACGCGCCACCACAAACAACTTCACCGCCTCGCCCGAACGTTCGTCCGGCACACCGATGACGGCGCAGTTGGCGACTTTCGGGTGAGCCATCACCACATCTTCGATCTCGTTCGGGTACACGTTGAAACCCGAGACGATGATCATGTCTTTCTTGCGATCGACGATGCGTACAAAACCGTCCGGGTCGATCACAGCAATGTCGCCGGACTTGAACCAGCCTTCGGCATCCAGCACTTCGGCGGTGGCTTCGGGTTTCTGCCAGTAGCCCTTCATGATCTGCGGGCCCTTGATGCACAGTTCGCCGCGCTCGCCCAACGGTTGCTCGACGCCCTCGTCGTTGATGACTTTCAGCGTGGTGCCCGGCACCGGCAGGCCGACCGTGCCGATCCGCGATTTGTCGCCGTACGGGTTGGTGCACGCCACCGGCGAGGTTTCGGTCAGGCCGTAACCTTCGGTGATGCGGCAACCGGTCAGTTGCTCCCAGCGCTCGGCGGTGGCCTTGACCAGCGCAGTGCCGCCGGAGTTGGTGAGCTTGAGGCTGGAGAAATCCAGGGTCTTGAAGTCCGGGTGGTCCATCAACGCGACGAACAGCGTGTTGAGCCCCAGCAACGCCGAGAACCGCCAGTTTTTCAGTTCCTTGATGAAGCCCTTGATGTCTCGTGGGTTGGTGATCAGCACGTTGTGGTTGCCGGTCACCATCATGCACATGCAGTTCGCCGTGAATGCATAGATGTGGTACAGCGGCAGCGGCGCGATCATCACTTCCTGCCCCTCGCGCAACAACGGCTGACCGTCAGCGCCGAACTGGCCGAGGCAGGCGCGTGCCTGCTGCATGTTCGCCACCAGGTTGCCGTGGGTCAGCATCGCGCCCTTGGCCAGCCCGGTGGTACCGCCGGTGTATTGCAGCACGGCGATATCGTTGAGGCCGGCGTTCAACGGCTTGATGCCCAGGCCCCGGCCCAGACGCAGCGCGCTCCTGAAGGAGATCGCCTGCGGCAAGGCGTAGTCCGGGACCATTTTCTTGACCTTGCTGACCAGCGTGTTGACCAGCCAGCCCTTGGCGGCAGGCATCAGGTCGCCCATCTTCGCTTCGATCAGGTACTGGATGTCGGTGTCGGCCAGCACTTCCTGGACCTTCTGCCCGAATACGTTCAGGTAAACCAGTGCCCGGGCACCGGAATCCTTGAACTGATGACGCATTTCCCGCGCGGTGTACAGCGGGTTGGTGTTAACCACGATCAGCCCGGCGCGCAACGCACCGAACACGGCAATCGGGTAATGCAGGACGTTGGGCATCTGCACCGCGATGCGATCGCCGGGCTCCAGGTCGGTGTGGGCTTGCAGGTAACCGGCGAACGCGGCGCTGTAGCGTTCCAGTTCGGCGTAGGTCAGGGTGACGCCCATGTTGCTGAAGGCCGGGCGGTCAGCAAATTTTTTGCAGGAACGCTCGAACACCTCGATCACCGACTTGTAAGCCCCTTGTTCGATGTCCAGGGGTACGCCGGCCGGGCGTTTGTCATTCCAGAAATCAGGTTGCATTGTTCTTGTCCTCTTTACCTGAACCTATCCGGGGCCGCTTTTGTGTCACCTTTGAAAAAGCGGAGCTTCACGGACACTAGCAGCTATGGCGAATCAGGCAAATATGCCAACAACCGTCATTGACCGTGTGAATCTCGGTGCCGTGGTGCGGCCTGATCAGACGGCAAGCGCAGGATGCGCTATACAATGGGCCGAGCCCATGCAAAGGAATCGCCATGATCCACGACACCTTCTGGCTGACCGCGAGTGACCGCAGCCGCCTCTTCGTCAACCAGTGGCTGCCCGCAGCGCCGTTGAAAGCGGTGATCCTGCTGGCCCACGGCATGGCCGAACACAGCGGTCGCTATGCGCGCCTGGCAGAAAAGTGCTGCGCACAGGACTACGGTGTGTACGCACCGGACCTGCGTGGACATGGCAAAACTGCCGAAAACGGGACACTCGGTCATTTCGCCGACGACGATGGCTGGTGCAAGGTGGTCGGCGACCTCGCCAGCCTCAATCAGCACATTGGCCAGCATCATCCCGGCGTGCCGATCGTGCTGCTCGGCCACAGCATGGGCAGCTACATCGCCCAGGCTTATCTGCTGCATCACAGCGCCAGCCTGCACGGCGCGGTGCTCAGCGGTTCGAACTTCCAGCCCGTGGCGCTTTATCGTGCGGCGCGGCAGATTGCCCGCCTGGAACGACTGCGCCAAGGGCCGAAGGGCCGCAGCGCGCTGATCGAATGGCTGTCGTTCGGCTCGTTCAACAAGGCCTTCAAACCGGCCCGCACCCGGTTCGACTGGCTTAGCCGCGACCCGGCGGAGGTCGACCTGTACGCCAACGACCCGCTCTGCGGCTTTCGCTGCACCAACCAACTGTGGATCGATTTGCTCGGCGGCTTGCAGCAAATCAGCAAAGCGTCCAATCTCGCTCAGATCGATCCGGGCCTGCCGTTGCTGGTGATTGGCGGTGAATGTGATCCGGTGAGCGAAGGCAAGCGTCTGAAAGATCTGGCCGATGCGCTACGCGCCGCTGGCAGCCAGAGCCTGCAACTGACGATTTACCCGCAGGCACGGCACGAACTGTTCAACGAGAGCAACCGCGATGAGGTGACGGCCGATGTGCTGGGCTGGATCGCACAAGCCCTGAGCCACCGCCGCCCGCCCCGATCCGAATAGTTTTTTGTGGTTTTTTTATTTGTCACAGGAATTGAAACAGATGACCCAGGTTACCAACACCCCGTACGAAGCCCTCGAAGTCGGCCAGACCGCCAGCTACAGCAAGACGGTCGAAGAGCGTGACATTCAGCTGTTCGCCGCCATGTCGGGTGACCACAACCCGGTGCATCTGGACGCCGAATTCGCCGCCGGCACCATGTTCAAGGAACGCATCGCGCACGGCATGTTCAGTGGCGCGTTGATCAGTGCTGCGGTTGCCTGCGAGTTGCCTGGGCCGGGGACTATTTATATCGGTCAGCAGATGAGCTTTCAGAAGCCGGTGAAGCTTGGCGACACGCTGACGGTGCGCCTGGAGATTCTGGAGAAGTTGCCGAAATTCCGTGTGCGCATTGCCACCCGCGTGTTCAACCAGCGCGATGAGTTGGTGGTGGATGGCGAGGCGGAGATTCTGGCGCCGCGTAAGCAGCAGACCGTGACGTTGACTAGTCTGCCGGCGATCAGCATCGGCTGAGTCCGGCGCTCAACTGTAGGAGCCGGCTTGCTGGCGATGCGTACGCCTCGGTATCTCAGGGAAACCGCGTTGATCCCATCGCCAGCAAGCCGGCTCCTACAGTGGCTGCGATCTTTTGATCTTATGGTCCTTCCTGCACCTGCACACTCGCCGTCATCCCCGAACTCAAATTGATCCCCTCGGGCACCTTGTCCAGTTTGATTCGCACCGGAATCCGCTGCGCCAGTCTCACCCAGTTGAATGTCGGCTCCACCTCCGCCAACAACTGTCCATCCGGTGTGGTGTTGCGATCGGTAATCCCGCGACTGATGCTTTCCACCTGCCCTTCCAGCGCCTCGCCCGCGCTCATCAACCAGACCTTCACCGGATCGCCGACGCGAATCCGCGGCAGTTTGGTTTCTTCGAAATACGCCTGCACATAAAACGTTGAATCATCGATCAACGCCATCACCGGTTGCCCGGCATTCACGTAATTGCCCTGGGCCAGACGCAGGTTGGTGATGTGGCCGCTGCGGGGTGCGTGGACCTGACTGCGGGCAAGATTGAGTTCGGCGACCTTGGCTTCGGCCTGGGCTTCACGCAGTTCGCCACGAGCGATGCCGGCGTTGATTTGCGCATTTTCGCGCAGCTCGGCACTGATCGCTTGCGGCCCGAGGCTGGCGCGACGGCTGGCTTCGCGCTCGCGCAGGTTGAGTTGCTGTTGACGGGTTTGCACCACCGCTTGCGCCTTCTCCAGCGCCGCTTCGAAACGGTCGCGGTCAATGCTCAACAACAGATCGCCGGCCTTCACCGGCTGGTTGTCGAAGGCCTTGAGTTCACGCACCCAGCCCGACACATCCGGGGCGATGACCACCACGTCGGCGCGAATCCGCGCGTCTCGGGTCCACGGCGTGAGCATGTAGTACTGCCACAAATGGAAACCGGCAAAAATCGCCACCGCCACCAGGCACAGGGTTACCGCGACACGCACGGGTGTACGCATGTTCAACTCCTTATAAAGGTCCGAGGACGACGGTGATCAGGGTCAATGCACAGACGTACAAGGCGCAATCGAATAACGCTTCGTGCCAGATCCAGCGACCGGCCGGGGTCAGGCGCAGCAGCAGGCGCAAGCCCCCGGTGACCAGCAGCGCCAGCACCACATAAATCAGAAACGGGCTGAGCAGCACGCCGCCCACCGACCATTCACGCAAGCCCATGGCTTTGCTCCTGTTGATGGCACCAGGCGCGCCAGCTGTTCTGCAATTGCAGCACCGCGCCCTGGGCCAGTTTCACCGGGTCGCTGGGTGGCAACGCGTACAAGGTTTTCAGGAATTCTTCGCTGGGTTGTTCCAGCGCATCCGCGCAGTGGCCGGCCGGGCCTTGTTCGAGGATGTTTTCCAGTTGTTCGAGATAACGCCGCTGCGCGGCATTGACCGGTGCTTGCGCCGCCGCCAGGCTCAAGCGCAAATGCAGCAGCTCGTCGCCGATGTCGAGACCGAGCAAGCCGTCGTCCCAGCGGCTGCGCGCCGGTTCCGGCAGCTCCGGGTAGTGCCGCGCCAGTTGCAGCAAGCGGTCGGCCATGCGTCCGCCGAACCAGCTTTCGGCACCGCGCAGATTGCGCCGGGTCAGGCGTACCAGGTCGTCGAGGGTCGCCGCCAGCAAACGCCGACCGTGCCACGTCGGGTTGCGCAGGATCAGCAAGTGGAAGGCCAGCACCGCCGCACCGACGCCCACCACCATGGCTTGAGCGCTGTTGAAGAACATCGCGACATCAAACTTCATCGCGTTGAGCGGTGATACCAGCACGATGAAATGCAGACAGAACGACGTGGCCGTGGCGCCGATCTGCGGCCTGGCCATGCCCAGCGCACCGAAAAACAACGGCACGCCCATGCCCATGCAGAGCAGCGCAAAACCACTCCATTGCGGCAGCAGAATCTGCCCGACGAAAAACGCCGCCGGGATCGCCAGAAAAATCCCGCGCATGAAACTCATGCCGATTTGCGCGCCGTTTTCGCGACTGGCGAACAGGCTGCACACCACACACGTCAGCACCAATGCGCCCGAAGCGGCGGGCCATGCAGTGGCCAGCCAGAAACACGACACCACCAGAAATGCCAAGGCACTGCGCGCGCCGAACACCAGCGCCAACGACAGGTCGCGATGCGGTGTCAGGGTACGCGGCGGGTCGACGGTTTCCTTGCCCTCCTCCACCGCCGTCAATGCCGCGCTCGCCGCCATCGCGGTATCCATCAGCAAGGTGAAACGGACCAGACAATAACTCTGCGCAGAGCTGATCTGCGGGTCATGGCTGGCGTCGAGCAAGCGCGGGCGCAAGGTTTGCAACATTGCGGTGTCCGGGCTGGCGAGCGCTTGCTGAACCTCGGTCATCCACGGCATCAATTGCTCGGCTTCCTGCGGTTCAAGCTGCTTCCACTGCCGGCGCACCGAGCGTGCGATGCGCAGCAACATCAACAGTTTCTGGCTCAATCCGCTGATGGCCCGCGCACGTTGCCGGCCCAGCCCGCCTTCGAACCAGGCATGTTCGCGCTGGGCATCCACCGCGACGATGCGACCGAGGATTTCCAGCAGCCCCTTGCGCGCCTGACCGTCGCCGGCCAGGGTTGCGCGTGCGGCGTTCATCCCACTCTGCCACGCCGTTCGCGCCTGATCCGCCAGTTGCCGTTCGACGCGCATCGGCCATAGCAGCGCGCTGGCGGCGGTGGCGCAGAGAATGCCCAGACAGATTTCCGTGCAGCGCGCCACGGCTTGGTCGAACACCGTCAGCGGGTGGCTGATGGCGGGTAATGCGATGATCGCCACCGTGTAACCGGCCAGCACAAACGAATAGGACCAGGCACTGCGCAGCAGCGTCGAGCTCGCCGTACACAACCCGAGCCACAACGCCAATGCCAGCAAAAACAGCCACGGCGTCTGGGCGAACAGGCCCATGAACACCACCGACATGAACGTCCCGATCAGCGTCCCCAGCAGCCGCGCCAAACCCTTTTGCACCACCATCCCGGACAACGGTTGAGCGACGATGAACGCTGTCATCAACGCCCAGGCCGGTTGCTCCAGGCCCCAGCGCAACGCCAGCCACAATGCCAGGCCGCCACCGAGTAACGTCTTGATCGCGAACTGCAAGGCGCGGCGGTCAGGCGCGAATAAAGCCTGCAAAGTGATAGGCACGTAAAGCACTCTTGAAAGGACGATTTAACGATAGTCGGGTTCATCGAAGTGACCGGCAAATCAAATTATTAGCTGGCTATCTATCAGGCGTCCAGCGCTAAAACCCAGGCACAAAAAAACGCCAGGCTGGCTGGCGTTTTTGACAGGCTTTACGCGCTTACGAGCGTGCGCGAGCCTGGTTGCGCAGGGCTTTCACCTGATCGTGATTGCGTTGCACGCCGTGATACTGACGTTCAACCAGGTCACGAATGCCCACCAGGTTGTGTTTGTTGATTTTCTCGATGGCTGCTCGGTAAGCCTTCAGTGCATGGTCTTCACCGCGTTCGGCTTCGTTCAGAACGGCTTCTTCATCCTTGCCGGTGAATACTGATTTCACGTCGACCCAGCGGCGGTGCAGGTCACCACTGACGCTGGTGGAAGTTTCCGGATCGCCGCCCATCGAACGCACCGCAGCCTGCAGTTCGGAAGCCGCAGTGGCGCAGTCGGTCGAGCGAGTGATGAACAGTGTTTTCAGTTCTGGATGCTTGATGTCTTCAGCGCAAGTCTTGAACCCTTCCTGACCGTCTTTGCTGGTTTCAATCAGGTCGTTGAGTACAGAGATCGCTTCTTTATTAATGTCGGTCATTTTTCAATTCCTTGCGGGTTGATGAAAGATGCAATAGGTATTGCACCCTGCATGCCAGCCTTGAACTGATAATTTATTTGTTAATTTTCAACAACTTAGTTTTAAAGAGAAAATCTGTATCCGTTTTTTTTGCATGATCTGTCAATTGGCCTGCATGCAGAATGCCTGTATTTTCCAAGGCTGTTGAATCAAGACGATCGATTGATGAACCCTGAAAAACTCGAACTGCTGATTACCCGCGAAATGCCCTTCGGCAAATACAAGGGCCGCATCATTGCCGACCTGCCCGGCCCCTACCTGAACTGGTTTGCCCGGGAAGGTTTCCCCCATGGCGAACTGGGTGGGCTGTTGGCCCTGATGCAGGAGATCGATCACAACGGCTTGTCGGAACTGCTTGAACCGCTGCGCGCCAAACACGGCAAACCCGCCCCTCGCCACTGAGCCGTCCCCATGCCCGATAACACCCGCCGTGCCCGTGATGAAATGTTCTGGCAAACCTTTGCCGACCGCTATGCCGTCGAACCCGGCCCGATCAACCTCGAGAACGGTTACTTCGGCCGCATGTCGCGCACGGTGATCGAGGAATACCAGCGCAACATCGAACTCATCAACCGCGGCAACTCGGTGCATGTGCGCCAGCGTTTCGAACAGGGCGAAAACCTGGCGATAGTGAAACGTCTCGCCGACCTGATGGGCGTAACAAGCGAATCCGTCGCCTTCACCCGCAACGCCTCGGACGGCTTGCAATCGCTGATCCGCAATTACAATCGCCTGCAACCCGGTGACCAGGTGCTGATCTGCGACCTGGAATACGACACGGTCAAAGGCGCCATGCGTTGGCTGGCCCGGCATCGCGGCGTGGAAGTGATCGAGATCGAGCACGCCCACCCCGCCAGTTTCGACAGCCTGCTGGCGACTTACCGCGACGCCTTCGTGCGTTACCCAAAGCTCAAATTGATGGCCCTGACTCACGTCACTCACCGCACCGGCCTGGTGATGCCGGTGCAGGCGATTGCGGCCGCCGCCAGGGAACACGGGATCGACGTGATCCTCGACGGCGCCCATGCGCTCGGCCAGATCGAGTTCAGCCTCGATGACCTCGGCATCGCGTTCGCCGGTTTCAACCTGCACAAATGGATCGGTGCGCCGCTGACCCTGGGCTTCATCTACATCGCCCCGGAGCGCCTTGCCGATATCGACCCGGACATGGGCGAGATGCATTTCCCGATCACCGACATTCGCGCCCGTACGCCGTACAGCACCCCCAACATCCCGGCGTTACTGACCCTGCCACTGGTGTTCGAAGAACATCGGGCGATGGGCGGTTCCGCCGCCAAGGGCGCCCGGCTCAATTACCTGCGCAACCGCTGGGTCAGCGCCGTACGTGACTTGCCGGGCATCGACGTCATGACCCCGGACGATCCGCGACTGTATTGCGGCATCACGTCGATGCGCTTTACCCGGCATGCCGACCAACAAGCAATGGCCGGGCGGCTGCTCAAGGACTTCAACCTGTTTACCGTGGTGCGCAGCGGTGCAGCGAGTGGCCCGTGTATCCGCATCACGCCGGGGCTGACCACCACTGCAGCAGACATGGATGCGCTGAGCGAGGCACTGAACGAGCTGCGCTGACGTCACACGGTGTACTTGTCGAAGTCCTCCGGCTTGAGCTGTGATGAAATCGCGAACGTGTCGATGCCAATGGTCATCTGCCCGAAAAAACCGTCTTCTTTCGAATCTCGACCGAGGGTGTGAACGTTCAGGGTCGAGGCTTCGCCACCCATGCTGGTGTAGAAATAGTCTTCGTCGTTGGTCAGCGCGGTGACGGTTCGGCCGCTGTATTCCCTGGCATTGAGCACCGAGCGCGAGGCCACTTCGGGGAAGTACAGTTGGCCGACCCAGGCAACGTGGCGCTCTTCGAGATAGTTGTTGCCGGCGGTCACGCGAATCGCGACGTGTATGTGCAGCGCGCGACCGGCATAGAACCCCGGATAGATCGTGGTGAAACGCACGATGCCCTTCTGGTCGGTGAATTGCCCGCCGCGCAGATACGTGTCGTCGTCGGTACGCGGGATCGCGCCGATATCGCCGACATCGACTTCCTTGTCCGGGTTGACCTTGCTCCACCCCGAATAGGCACCGCGGGCATTGCAATGCCAGATATCGACGATGGCCCCGTTGACGGGCTCACGGGTCATTGCATCGATGATCGTCAACCGTAGCACCAGCGGAATACCGTCCAGGCCTTCGCTGATGTTTCGCCTGATCAGTTTCGGGTTGCGAAAATACGGACCGGCGATCTGTTCGGGTGACAGCAGGTAAGCCGGTTGTGCGGATGTCACTGAGGTGTTGTCGTCCATGACGTTCTCTCTTCCATAAGATGAACGCAGGTTAACGCGGGACCGGCGGCGAGATGCGGTAACTATGTATCGCATGATGTCCTTGTAGGAGCGAGGCTTGCCCGCGAAGGCGTCGATACAGTCAGCATCGGATGTGACTGGACTGACGCCTTCGCAAGCAAGCTTTGCTCCTACAGGGGCTTTCTTTGGGCAAAAAAAAACGGTGCACCGACCAAGCGCACCGTAAAGCCGTAGAACACACAACGAAGTGTTGGGTAAAAGCAGGTCAGTCCAGCAGCGCCAAGGCCTCGGCGGTGCATTCCTGAATGCGGGCCCAGTCGCCGTTCTTGATCCACTCCGGATCAAGCATCCAGCTACCGCCCACGCACATCACGTTTTTCAACGCCATGTAGCTCTTGATGTTGGCCGGGCCGACGCCGCCAGTCGGGCAGAATTTCACTTCGCCAAACGGGCCGCCCAAGGCTTTGATTGCCGCAACGCCGCCGCTGACTTCCGCCGGGAACAGCTTGAAGCGGCGATAGCCCAGACCGTAGCCTTCCATGATGCCCGAGGCGTTGCTGATCCCTGGCAGCAGTGGAATCGGGCTGGCGACACTGGCTTCGAGCAGGTCACGGGTGATGCCCGGTGTCACGATGAATTGCGAACCGGCGGCTTCGGCAGCGGCCAGCATCTGGCGATCGAGCACGGTACCGGCACCGGTCACCAGTTCCGGACGCTGCTCGCGCAGGATCTGGATGGCCTTGAGGCCGAACTGCGAACGCAGGGTCACTTCCAGGGCTGTAAGACCACCGGCAGCCAGGGCGTCGGCCAATGGCAGCACGTCCTGTTCGCGAGCGATGGTGATCACCGGCAGAATCCGCGCCTTGGCGCAGAGGCTGTCGATCAGGGCAACTTTGTCCGCCATGGAAACGGTCGGGGATGGGGTTGTCATAGCGGCTGTTCCTTGGCTCATGGGCACCAGTAAATCTCTAACGTGGGTTGCAGAAACGCGCGGATCGGCATTTCGGCGACATCGTCACCGGCCAGCGCGAAACTCAGGGTGGTCAGCTTGGACTGACCGGAAATCGACAGAATCTTGTGTTTGGCCGAGGCCAGCAGCGCACGACTCATGGTCAGGCGCTGATGCGGCACGGTTGGCGCCAGCATCGGGTAGCAACGACGCTTGCCGTCGGTTTTCAAGGCATCGGCCAGGTTCGGGCTGTTCGGGAACAGCGACGCGGTGTGGCCGTCATCGCCCATGCCCAGCACCAACACGTCAATCGTCGGCAGCTCGGCGAGCAGGCGATCAGCCTGTTCGGCCGCTTGCTCCAGGTTCGCGGTGGCGCTGTACAGGCTCAGGAACTGAGCCTTGGCCGCCGGGCCTTGCAACAGGTAACGCTTGAGCAGACCGGCATTGCTGTCGGCATGTTCAACCGGCACCCAGCGCTCGTCTGCCAGGCTGACCACCACGTTCGACCAGTCCAGCGTCTGCTTGGCCAGGTGCTGAAAGAACGCCACCGGACTGCGCCCGCCGGACACCACCAGCGTGGCCGTGCCTCGAGCATCGATCGCCTCGCTCAGCTGCCTGGCCACCTGCAGTGCCAGGCCTTCGGCCAGCAGCACCGGGCTTTTGAACGCATGGGCGCTGACACCCTGCGGCAATTGCAAATTAGATATCGCCATACCACGACCTCCCGTCCCGCGTGATCAGAGCAATGGAGCTCATTGGTCCCCAGGACCCGGCCGCGTACGGCTTGGGCGCATCACCGGATTTTTTCCACCCGGCGATCAACTGGTCACACCACTTCCACGCGGCTTCGATTTCATCTTTACGGACAAACAGGTTCTGATTGCCACGCATCACTTCCAGCAACAACCGCTCGTAGGCATCGGGGATCCGTGCGCTGCGCCAGGTGTCGGAAAAATTCAGCTGCAACGGACCGCTGCGCAGCTGCATGCCCTTGTCCAGGCCTTGTTCTTTGGTCATCACACGCAAGGAAATGCCTTCGTCCGGTTGCAGGCGGATAATCAGCTTGTTGCTGATCTGCAGGCGCTGCTCCGGGGCGAAGATGTAGTGCGACGGTTCCTTGAAGTGGATGACGATCTGCGACAGCTTTTGCGGCATGCGCTTGCCGGTACGCAGGTAGAACGGCACGCCGGCCCAACGCCAGTTGCGGATGTCGGCACGCAGGGCGACGAAGGTTTCGGTGTCGCTCTGGGTGTTGGAATTCGGTTCTTCCAGGTAGCCAGGAACTGATTTGCCTTCGCTGTAACCGGCGATGTACTGGCCGCGCACCACTTGCGTGGTCAGGCCTTCCGGGCTGATCGGCGCCAGCGCCTTGAGCACTTTGACTTTCTCGTCACGGATGCTGTCGGCGGACAGGTCGGCCGGCGGGTCCATGGCGATCAGGCAGAGCAGTTGCAGCAGGTGATTCTGGATCATGTCCCGCAGCTGACCGGCCTTGTCGAAGTAGCCCCAGCGGCCTTCGATCCCGACCTTCTCGGCCACGGTGATTTCCACGTGGGAAATGTAATTCTGGTTCCACTGGGTTTCGAACAGGCTGTTGGCGAAACGCAGGGCGATGAGGTTTTGAACGGTCTCTTTGCCCAGGTAGTGGTCGATGCGGTAGGTGCGGTTCTCCGGGAAGAACTGCGCCACGGCGTCGTTGACCTTGCGCGAGGATTCGAGGTCCGAACCGATAGGCTTTTCCAGCACTACGCGGGTGTTCTCGGCCAGACCGACCTTCGCCAGGTTCTCGCAGATCGCGCCGTAAACGGCGGCCGGCGTGGCGAAATAGGCAATCACCCGCTGGGCGCTGCCGGCCAGTTCGGCCAGGGCGAGGTAATCGTCAGCCTTGAGGAAATCGACGTGCAGGTAGCTCAAACGAGACAGGAAGCGCTCGACCACCGCCTCGTCCAGCTCTTTGGCCCCGACGTAGCGGCGCAGCTCGGACGCGATGAACGCCAGATGCTCCTGTTCGCTACCGGGCTCACGGGCCAGCGCGATGATGCGCGTGTCCTCATGCAGCAGGCCTGCGCCATCGAGTTGATAGAGGGCAGGAAACAGCTTGCGCAGGGCCAGATCGCCAAGCGCGCCGAACAAGGCAAAGGTGCACGGTTCAACCGTAATCGAAGGCATGATGTTTGTTCTTTTATCAAGTTAAGCTACAAATACCTTTTTTCAAGGCATCGCTCAAGAGAAAATGTAGTAATAACCACAACATTTTCGCAAAATACAGATTCCGAGTGGTGGTCGGTTGGTGCCATCAGTAGGATAGGCCACCGCTTGGGGCCCTATCAAAGGCCCAATTTGCATAGCAACACCCTTATTTGCATCGCAGTGCACTCTTGTAGGCGCACCAAGGAAATCATATGGACCGCGTGCGAAATTTACTGGAACAGATCCAGAATCGCCTTGAAGACCTGAACAAGGCTGAACGCAAAGTCGCCGAGGTGATCCTGCTCAACCCACAGCAGGCCACCCGGTTCAGCATCGCCGCCCTCGCCCAGGCCTCCAAGGTCAGCGAGCCGACGGTCAACCGTTTCTGCCGTTCGTTCGGCGTCAGCGGCTACCCGGAACTCAAGCTTCAGCTCGCCCAGAGCCTGGCCAGTGGCGCGGCGTATGTCAGCCGTGCGGTCGAGGCCGACGACAATCCGGAAGCCTATACCAAGAAGATTTTCGGCAGCGCCATCGCGTCGCTGGACAGTGCCTTGCAGGCGCTGGACCCGAACCTGATCAGCCGCGCCGTCGACTTGCTGATCCAGGCCCGGCAGATCCACTTCTTCGGCCTCGGCGCCTCAGCCCCGGTGGCGCTGGATGCGCAGCACAAATTCTTCCGCTTCAACCTGGCCGTCACCGCCCATGCGGACGTGCTGATGCAGCGCATGATTGCCTCGGTGGCCCACACCGGCGAGTTGTTCGTGATCATTTCCTACACCGGTCGCACCCGCGAGCTGGTGGAAGTGGCGCGTATCGCCCGGGAAAACGGTGCATCAGTGCTCGGCTTGACCGCTGAAGGTTCGCCGCTGGCCAAGGCCAGCACCTTGAGCCTGAACATCCCGCTGCCGGAAGACACCGACATCTACATGCCGATGACTTCGCGGATCATTCAGCTCACCGTGCTGGACGTGCTGGCGACCGGCATGACGTTGCGCCGTGGCGTGGATTTCCAGCCGCATTTGCGCAAGATCAAAGAAAGTTTGAATGCGAGCCGGTATCCGATTGGGGATGAGTTTAATTAATCCGGAATCTCTCGTGCCTGCTCGGGCCTCTTCGCGGGCAAGCCTCGCTCCTACAGGTTCAGGGTGACCTGTAGGAGCGAGGCTTGCCCGCGAAGAGGCCCGCCGATCCACCGCAACCCCCTGAACTAAACCCCGACCCGTGCCTGCAAACTCAAATGCGCCTTCTGCCCCGGCGCCAGGCTCAGGCTATCGGTCCCGCCGCTCGCCGCTTCCACACACACAAACTCGGAAATCTCGTTCCAGCTCACGCCCAATAGCGGACGCGCCCCCGGGTGCCAGACCACCGTGTCCGCATCATCCCCGGTATCGATGCACAACTGCCGCTGCCAGGCGTGGTCCTTGAGCTGCAATTCGCCGTCATGCTGGAACACCCGCTGACAGCCACCCTCTACCCGCAACTCGCCTTCCTGCTGACAAACCTGGCGGTTCAACTGGTCGTAACCTTGCGCCCCGTCGAGCCCAGACAGCGCTATCTCACCGACATCACCAATACGCCAATAGGCGTGCAATGCCTGGCTCAATTGGCACGGCAGGCTGTCCTGATGCTCGGTGCTCAGGCGCAACTCCATGCGCTCACCAAGGTGGGCATGCAGGTCCACTTGCCAGTCGCACAACTGCAATTGCCAGTGCAGGCGCACGCCGTCATCGTCATGACGGCTGTCGAGCAGCTTCCAGTCCAGCAAGCGCGCCCAGCCATGGGACGGCCAGGCGTTTTCGCTCGGATGGCGGCCATACCACGGCCAGCACACCGGCACGCCGCCGCGAATCGCACCGACATGCGGCCACTTCGCCGCGCACCAGAGCCAGGGCTTCTGGCCCTTGGGCTGAAAGTGCAGCAACTGCGCGCCCTGACGACTGAACACCGCCTGACACAGCGGGTGATCGATCACCAGAACGTCGCGCATCTGATAGCGCTCCCACGCAAACACTGGACGTTCGCGCAAGGATTTGAAGAAGCGTTGTAGCGGATGCTCATGCATGTGCCACGGTCCTGAAAATCAGCTGTCACCGGGGTGTGCCGCCCCCCAAAAAAAAGCGGACAGCCTGGGCTGTCCGCAAAAATGCGCACATAGAGAGGAGCTTATCGCAACAGCGTTAGAACACCGACTGAATTTTCAGGCCGGCGACCAGCGCGTTATCGACTTCATCCACACCGCCCGGGTGAGTGATGTATTGCAGGTTAGGACGCACGGTCAGCCAGTTGGTAACGTGGAAGCCGTAGTTGATCTCGTAGTTGTATTCGGTGGTACGCAGTGGCGAGAACCGTGGATCGTTGTAGTCCGTGACATTGTTGGCGGCGTTGACCAGCTCGGCGTTTTTCTTCACGTCATCGTTGACATGGATACGCGCGAAACCGATACCGACGTCATCTTTCGGACGAGCATCGAACGGGCCTTTGTACACAAACATCAACGACTGGTAGTTGTCGACGAAGTTGGTGTCCTTGTCGTGGAACGTGGCGTTGGCCGAAACGGTCAGGCCGCGGCTCTTGTCACCGTTGTGGTCGGTCAGCTGTTGCTGCGCCACGAACCAGTAGCCGGACTTGCTGCTGTGGCTGCGGTAAGCGTTGCCGCTGGTGGCAGCATCAGCACCGTTGTCGTCTTCACGAACGTCATCGGCATCGGCCGTGCTTTTGTAGTAACCGACACGGTATTCGCCCGGCAGGTTGTTAGGGTTAGGCAACCAGACCAGCTCCACCGGCAAAACGGTGCCCTCTGTACCACTGCCGCTGAGCTTGAAGCCGTTACCGTGCTCCAGTTGAGTCGGGTTCTGGTTGTACGCGCCGATCTGCGCATAGAACTCAGGCGAGATGTTGTACTTCACGCGGATCGCGGCCTGGCTGATCGGCCAGTTGTACCAGATGTTGGTCGCCCAGTTACCCACTTGGGAACCGCAGAACGCCAGGTTCTGGAACTCGCAAGGGAAGGTGTTGAAGTCTTCGCCTTCGCCGAAGTAACCGGCCTTGACGTCCAGTTTGCCGTCGAGGAACTGGTGCTTGATCCACAACTGGGTCAGACGGACCATATGGCCGCGACCGTAGACTTCCTGGGAGGAACTCAAGGTGCCGGCACGCGGGTCGCCGACACGGTCATTGGAGATGTTCTCGCCGTTACGGTTGGTCAGCTGGATCTTCGCCTGGGTGTTATCCCAGCCCCACAGTTTTTGCAGGTCCAGCGCCACGCCCAAGCCAAACTGGTCGGCATAACGCGCTGTCTTGTCGTCGTTGAATCCGCCGTGAAGGTTGCTGCCCACTTCACCGACGTAGTCCATCTTGATGTCGATGCCTTGCTCGATCAGCTTGGTCCGCTCACCACCCCAATCACCGGTCATCCATTCGGAATCGGCGCTGAACGCGTCAGCCGCGTGCACACTACCGGCCAACATCATTGCCGCAATTGCCGACAACTGGCAGATAAGCTGAGCGTTGTTGTTCTTCTTCATCCCTACATCCTCGTTTTATTGTTATTAACTGTTTTTATCTAACGCGGTTACATCGGTTGCGATGCGCGACAGGCCGCCCACCGCATATCCCCCCTGTAGGAGCCAGGCTTGCCGGCGAAGGCGTCACTGAAATCGCTTTCGCCGGCAAGCCTGGCTCCTACAGTTTTTGATCTTCAGCGGTTTTTGAACTGGGTGACGTTGGCGCTGTGAACTTCGGTTTTTGGCAGACCGGCCACCCCCAGGCGCTCCCCGGTCTTGGCATCGAACAGCAGCACTTTCGATGGATCGAATTGCAGGGTCAGGGTCTCGCCCACGGCCGGCGCAACGTCCGGTGCCAGGCGGCAGCAGACTTTGGTTTCATTCAGATTGACGAACACCAGCGTGTCCGGACCGGTCGGTTCAGTGACCTGCACTTCGGCGCGAATGGTCGGCAAACCATTGGCCTCGCTGCCCGCCAGCACGATCTGCTCAGGGCGCATGCCGAGGATCACTTCGCGATCTTCCAGACCGGCGTCCTGCATGCCCAACGGCAATTCGCAGCGCGCCTGACCGCTGTCGAGCAGCGCCAACAGACGACCGTCCTTGCGCTGCAAACGCAGGGGGATGAAGTTCATCGGCGGCGAACCGATGAAGCTCGCCACGAACAGATTGGCCGGGTTGTTGTAGATGTCTTTCGGCGTGCCGAACTGCTGAATGATCCCGTCCTTCATCACCGCCACTTTGTCGCCCAGCGTCATCGCTTCGATCTGGTCGTGGGTCACGTAGACCGTGGTGGTTTTCAGGCGCTGGTGCATCAGTTTCATTTCGGTGCGCATCTCGACGCGCAGCTTGGCGTCGAGGTTGGACAGCGGTTCGTCGAACAGGTAAATCTTCGGCCGCCGCGCCAGGGCGCGGCCCATCGCCACACGCTGTTGCTGACCGCCGGAGAGCTGGCCAGGCTTGCGGCTCAGCAGGTGTTCGATCTGCAACAGCTTGGAGACGCGAGCGACTTCTTCATCGATTTCGGCGGCGGGCATTTTGCGAATCTTCAGGCCGAAAGCGATGTTGTCGCGCACGCTCATGGTCGGGTACAGCGCGTAGGACTGGAACACCATGGCGATGTCGCGATCCTTCGGGCTCATGCCGCTGATGTCGGCGTCATCCACCAGGATCGCGCCGCCGCTGATGGTTTCCAGGCCGGCGATGCAGTTCATCAGCGTGGATTTACCGCAGCCCGACGGGCCGACCAGGATCAGGAATTCCCCGTCATCGATCTTCAGTTCGATGTTCTTCAGGGTGTCCGGCAAACCGGCGCCGTAGGTCTTGTTGACGTTGCGTAATTCGAGAGTTGCCATGTTTCTACCCCTTGACCGCGCCGGACGTCAGCCCACGCAGGAAATACTTGCCAGCGAATATGTAGACCAGCAGTGTCGGCAGCCCGGCGATCATCGCGGCGGCCATATCAACGTTGTATTCCTTGGCCCCGGTGCTGGTGTTGACCAGGTTGTTCAGGGCCACGGTAATTGGCTGGGCATCGCCACTGGCGAAGACCACGCCGAACAGGAAGTCATTCCAGATCTGGGTGAACTGCCAGATCAGGCAGACCATCACGATCGGGATCGACATCGGCAGCAGGATCTTCCAGAAAATCGTGAAGAAGCCTGCGCCGTCCAGGCGTGCAGCCTTGACCAGCGCATCCGGGATGCTCACGTAGTAGTTACGGAAGAACAGCGTGGTGAACGCCAGGCCGTAGACCACGTGCACCAGCACCAGACCGGTGGTGGTGTTGGCCAGGCCGAACTTGCCGAGGGTGAACGAGGCCGGCAGCAGCACGGTCTGGAATGGCAGGAAGCAGCCGAACAGCAACAGGCCGAAGAACAACTGCGAGCCACGGAAGCGCCACATCGACAGCACGTAGCCGTTCATGGCACCGATGAAGGTCGAGATAAAAACCGCCGGCACGGTGATTTTCACCGAGTTCCAGAAGTACCCGCCGACCACGTCCCAGGCCTTGATCCAGCCGATGCCGTCAATGACGGTCGGCCAGCTCAGCAGGTTGCCGGTACGAATGTCTTCCGGGGATTTGAAGCTGGTCAGCAGCATCACGATCAGCGGAATCAGGTACACCGCAGCGGCCAGCAGAAGCGTGGCGTAGATCGCGATGCGGCTGAAACTCAGCGTCGGTTTTCCGAGTTGATTAGTCATGGCGTTTGCCTCGCAGCTCGGAGTACAGGTACGGCACGAGGATGGTCAGCACGGCACCGAGCATCAGCATGGCGCTGGCCGAACCGATGCCCATCTGGCCACGGCTGAAGGTGAAGGAATACATGAACATCGCCGGCAGGTCGGACGAGTAGCCGGGACCGCCCGCCGTCATCGCCGCCACCAGGTCGAAGCTCTTGATCGCGATGTGCGCGAGGATCATGAAGGCGCTGAAAAACACCGGGCGCAGGCTCGGCAGGACGATCTTCAAATAGATGGTCGGCAGGCTCGCACCGTCGACTTGCGCGGCACGGATGATCGATTGATCGACACCGCGCAGACCGGCCAGGAACATCGCCATCACAAACCCGGAGGCTTGCCACACGGCAGCGATCACCAGGCAGTACACCACGCGATCCTGATCCACCAGCCAGTCGAGACGGAAGCCTTCCCAGCCCCAGTCACGCAGCATCTTGTCCAGGCCCAGGCCAGGGTTGAGCAGCCATTTCCAGGCGGTACCGGTGACGATCATCGACAGCGCCATCGGGTACAGGTAAACGGTGCGAATGAAGCCTTCCTTGCGAATGCGCTGGTCCAGCAGCACCGCGAGAAACACGCCCAATACCAGGCTGATGCCGATGAACATGCCGCCGAAGAGCGCGAGGTTCTTGCTCGCGACCCACCAGCGATCGTTGTCCATCAAGCGCATGTATTGCTGCAGGCCGACCCATTTGTAGCTCGGCATGAAGCTGGAATTGGTGAAGGACAGTATGAATGTCCAAATGATGTAACCGTAGAAACCAACCAACACGATGAGCATGCTTGGCGCGAGTACCAACTTGGGTAACCAGCGTTGCAGCGCATCGAACGGTGAGGCTTTGCTGAAAACCGCCACAGAGCTCATCGGGATAATCCATTGGAGAAGTGAGTATCTGTAGGAGCGAGGCTTGCCCGCGAAGGCGGCGTAACTGTCGACAACTGTGTTGAATGTCAGACTGCTTTCGCGGGCAAGCCTCGCTCCTACAAGGGGAACGGTCCCAGAAAATTGCCGCAGGCGAGCCTGCGGCCTCAGGGATTACTGGGCGGCTTTGACAGCCGATGCCAGTTGGGCGCTGGCCTTGGCCGGGTCAGCGTCCTTGTCGTTCATGAAGTTGGTGACCACGTCGAAGATCGCGCCTTGCACGGCCAGGGAAGTGGCCATGTTGTGCGCCATGCTTGGTTGCAGGCCGCCGGTTTTCTCGTCCGCCAGGAAGTCCTTGGCGGCGGTTTGAGCGCAGGCGTCGAAACCGAGCTTGTCCATCTCGTTCAGCATGTCGGTACGGACCGGGATCGAGCCTTTGTTGATGCTGAAGACTTTCTGGAAGTCGGTCCCCAGGGCGACCTTGGCCAGGTCTTGCTGGGCGGCGATGTCACCCTTGCGATCAGCTTTCAACTTGAATACAGCCATCGAGTCGATGTTGTAGGTGAAGGCTTTTTCGGTGCCCGGGAACGGCACGCACTGGTAGTCCTTGCCGGCGACTTTCTTCGCCGCAGTCCATTCGCTTTTCGCCCAGTCGCCCATCATCTGCATACCGGCCTTGCCGTTGATGACCTCGGCGGCAGCGATGTTCCAGTCACGACCGGCGCGGTTCGGGTCCATGTAGCCGGTGAGTTTTTTCAGCTCGGTGAACGACTTGGTCATTTCCGGCCCGGACAGGGTTTTCTGATCCAGGTCTACCAACGCTTTTTTGTAACCGTCGGCGCCCATGACCGAGAGCACCACGTCTTCAAACACGGTGCTGTCCTGCCAAGGCTGACCACCGTGGGCGAGCGCGATGAAGCCGGCGGCTTTGAGCTTGTCGCCGGCGGCGTAGAATTCTTCGAGGGTGGTCGGGGCTTTGTCGATCCCGGCTTTCTTGAACACTTCCGGGTTGATCCACAGCCAGTTCACACGGTGAATGTTCACCGGAACGGCCACGTAGTCGCCTTCGTATTTGACGGTGTCGGAGACTTTCTTGATCAGCAGGTTATCCCAGCCTTCGGACTTGGAAACGTCTTTCAGGGTGTCGGTGCTGAGCAGGCCAGTGCTGCCCCACTCCTGGATGTCCGGACCCTTGATCTGGGCAACGCCCGGCGGGTTACCGGCGACTGCGCGGCTTTTCAGTACGGTCATGGCCGTGGAACCGCCACCACCGGCGACTGCGCCGTCCTTCCAGGTGAAGCCGTCTTTTTCGACTTGAGCCTTGAGGACATCGACCGCTGCTTTTTCACCACCCGACGTCCACCAGTGAACAACTTCCACCGAACCTTTGGAATCGGCGGCAAGGCCACTGAGAGGAAATGCACTGAGGGGAAGCAGCGACGCGAGAGAAATGACAGTAGCGAGGCGAGAAATCGCATTCATCTAGTAGTACCTTTCTTGTTGTTATGCATGCAAGTCTGGTGCTTGCGCTGCATAGGATTTTAAACAGGAGTCATCCCCTCGCAGGTAACGAAGGGACGCGTGAATGTCACCGCATGGTTACATAGAACCGCTCTGGGACAGACTCGCCAAGGCACTGGCCATGCTCGGCGCCAGCGGCAGGCGCGGAATCAACACGGCTTGCCAGGCGTGATAGAGATCGGGTTTGCCGGCCCAGATATCGGCGCTCGGACGGTTCTGCGGATCGAGCTCGTGATACCAACTGCCCTCGCAGTGGTCGATGAAATGACTGTCACAAAATTCCCAGAACAGTCGGTACCAGGTTTCATATTGCTCATCGCCCGTGCGTTTAAGCAGCGCGCTGGCGGCGGCGCTGGCTTCGCAATGGGTCCAGTGCAAACGATGGCGAACCACCGCGCGATTATCCCAATCGAGGGTGTAGACAATCCCGGGCAGCCCGTCGACATCCCAGCCGTGGCGGCAGTTGTGCTCGAAGAGTTTTTGCGCGTCGGTGGCGAGCCAACCGGGCGTCAGCATCCCGGCCTGTACTCGCGCAGCTTCGAGGTGCAGCAACAGCCGGGCCCATTCGAAGCCGTGGCCCGGCGTGGTGCCGTAAGGACGGAAACCGTCGGCCGGGTTGTCGTGGTTGTAGTCGCGCAACGGCTGCCAGTCGCGGTCGAAATGTTCGACCACCAGGTAATCGTTGGCGGCGGCGTGACCATGAATCACGCGCTCGACGATCCGTTGCGCGCGGCACAACCAGCGATTGTCTTGCGTGACATCGGCCAGCGCGAGGAAGGCTTCGGTGGCGTGCATGTTGCTGTTGGCGCCGCGATAACTTTCCTCTTCACGCCAGTCGCGATTGAAGGATTCGCGCATTGCGCCCTCCTCCTCACTCCAGAAATACGTGTCGATGATGTTAATCGCGTCATCGAGCAAGGCCTGTGCGCCGGGACGCCGCGCCACCACGGCGGAACTGGCGGCCAGGGCAACGAAAGCGTGCAGGTAAGCGGCCTTGCCGGTGTTGTCGTCAAGGGGATGCGCGGTGGCGAACCAGCCGCCATGCTCGGCATCGCGCAACGGCCCGCGAAGGGCATTGATGCCGTGATCCACCAGCTCGGCGAAACCCGGCAGGCCCTGGATGTGCGCCATGGCGAAGCTGTGGGTCATGCGCGCGGTGTTCATGGTTTCGGCATGGGCGTTGGTCGGGAGACAGCCCTTTTCGTCGAGATTGCCGAAGCCCTCGGGGAGCTTCGAAGCCTTGGCGAATGCCAGCAGGCGCAGGCCTTCGGCGGCGAGCCATTGCTGATGGGCCGGTGCGTTCAGCCAACTGCTGAAGGCGGGTTGGAAGGTGTCCATGGGGTGCCTTTTTTGTTGTTATGACTGCGGGCAGTCTAAACAACGGGCGGTGGCGGGCTTGTAACGAAGGGGGCGAGTTATGTCACCAAGCTGTGACAATTTCAGGGCGTGGCGCCTGTTTGCTTTTGTAGGAGCCGGCTTGCTGGCGATCAACGATAACGCGGCGTGTCAGGCACGCCGCTATCGCCAGCAAGCCGGCTCCTACAAGGTTGTGTGTCAGTCGATTGATCGAGGCAATTGGAGTGTCACCCGCAACCCGCCTTCACGCAGGTTTTGCAGGCTGACTTCCCCGCCATGGCTATGGGCAATGTTGCGCGCAATGCCCAACCCCAACCCATAACCCTGCTGCTGCCCGGCCAGACGAAAGTGCGGCTCGAACACCTGCTCCAGCCGCTGCTCCGGCACACCCGGCCCTTCGTCATCGACATGCAGGACAAACGCGTTCTCGTCGTCATCGATGTGCAGGTGCGCGTTCTGACCGTACTTCAAGGCGTTGTCGATCAGGTTGCCGATGCAGCGCTTGAGCGCCAGCGGTTTGCCCGGATACGCCGCCAGCGCCCGCCCCTGCTGGGTCACGCGACCATTGCCGTTAGGCGCCAGATACGGCTCCACCAGGCAATCGAGCACATGGTTGAGGTCCACCTGTTCGATGTTTTCGTGGATGTCGGTGTCTTTCACGCATTGCAGCGCGCCTTTGACCAGCAGCTCCAATTCATCAAGATCACGACCGAATTTGGCTTGCAGCTTTTCGTCTTCCAGCAATTCGACACGCAGGCGCAAGCGGGTAATCGGCGTGCGCAAATCATGGGAAATCGCACTGAACAACTGGCTGCGCTCAGTCAGGTAACGGCTGATACGTTCGCGCATCGCATTGAAGGCGCGCCCCACTTCGACCACTTCACTGCCGCCGCCTTCGGCCACCGGCTCGACTTCCGCCCCGAGGGACATGTCCCGCGCCGCCCGCGCCAAACGCTTGAGCGGCCGGCTCTGCCAGTGCACCAGCAGGCCGATGAACAACAGCAAAAAGCCGCTGGTGAGGACGATGAACCAGACTTGCTGCGCCGGCAGGCCTTGCTCTTCAAGGCTGGTGTAGGGCTCGGGCAACAGCGAGGCGATGTACAGCCACTCGCCCGGCGCCATCTGGATTTGCGTGACCAGCACCGGCGGATTCACCGGCTCAAGGGTCAATGCGTAGTGCGCCCAGGAACGCGGCAGCTCATCCAGTTTCAGGCCACCGTTGAAGATCCGCAGGTCTTCGGGGCTGACAAAGGTCACCGAGATATCGGTGTCCTGGCCGAGCGACTGACGCAGCACTTCGTCCACCGCTTTGAGCACCGCCGCTTTGCGCGGGGTGATCGGCAGCACTTCCATGCCCAGCGGTTTGTCGTTGAGGGTCACCACGAAACGGGTGCCGCCCATGCTGCGCAACTGGTCGAGCACCAGCGGCCTGAACGCGACCGGCAACGAGCGAAAATAACTGACGCTGGCGGTCATCGAATGGGCAAGGCTGCGGGCGCTGGTGACCAGGCCTTCCAGCTGCGTGGCACGCAATTGCGAGACCCAGATCACGCTCGACAACGTCTGCGCGAACAACACCGCCAGCAAGGTCAGCAGCAACATCCGCCCGAGCAGCGAACGCGGGACCGGAACCTTTGCCGCGAGCTTGCGCAACACCTCAGTGACCATTGCTGGCAACCACATTGGCCGCCAACTGATAACCGCTGCCACGCACGGTGCGGATCAGTCGTGGCGGTTTTTCGGTATCGCGCAGGCGTTGGCGTAAACGGCTGACAGCCATGTCGACGATCCGGTCCAGCGGCATCAGGTCGCGGCCACGGGTGGCGTTGCCGATGGTGTCGCGGTCGAGGATTTCCTGGGGGTGATCGAGGAACAGTTTCAGCAGGGCGAAATCAGCGCCGGAGAGAATCACTTCTTCGCCATCGATGTGGAACAGCCGATGGCTGACCATGTCCAGTCGCCAGTCATCAAAGGCCAGCACTTCACTGCCGGAACGTTCCTGGCCGAATTGCGCACGACGCAACAAGGCTTTGATCCGCGCCTGCAATTCACGAGGGCTGAAGGGTTTGCCAAGGTAGTCGTCGGCGCCCAGTTCCAGGCCGATGACGCGGTCGGCTTCGTCGGAGCTGGCGGTGAGCATGATGATCGGCACTTGCGCCTGCCGCGGGTGCTGGCGGATCCAGCGGCAGAGGCTGAAACCGTCTTCGTCGGGCAGCATCACGTCGAGGATCACCAGATCGCTCGGCGCATCGTTCAACGCCTGGCGGAAACCGGCGCCGTCGGGCGTGGTACGTACCTGGAAACCCGCACGGGTCAGGTAGGTGTCCAGCAACTCGCGTATCTCTTGATCGTCATCGACCAACAAAATCGACTTGTTGACTGAGCTCACGGGGCGGCGTCCTTGTTGTTTGAATTTGAGGATTATGCCTGATCGATCATAAATCTATGTGTCTGTTCCGGCCTCTTCGCGGGCAAGCCTCGCTCCTACAGGTTGCTCCGGTGCTTCTGTAGGAGCGAGCGGTGCGGCGTCCGACTTGCCCGCGAAGAGAACGACGCGGTCCTTATGCCTGGTCGAGGGCCACACCCGCACCCACCAACCCGGAATACGGCGCCGTCACCAGCCACACCGGAATTCCCTTGAAGTAATCACTCATGCAACCCTTGTCGGCAAAGCACCGCGCAAAACCGCTTTCGAGGAAGAAATCGGCAAACCGTGGGATCACCCCACCGACGATAAACACACCACCGCGCGCCCCCGTGGTGAGCACGTTGTTGCCCGCCACGCGACCGAGCCAGCAGCAGAACTGTTCCAGCACTTCCAGCGCAATCGGATCACCCGCCAGGCCGGCGGCGGTAATCGCTTCCGGCGTTTCGAGCACAGGCGTGTGCCCGTCCACCGCGCAAATCGCCCGATAGACGCGCGGCAAGCCGCTGCCACTCAACGCCGTTTCCGCGCTGACATGCCCAATCTCGTTGAAGATGTGCTGCCACAACTGAGTTTCACGCGGGCTGCTCAACGGCAAATCGACGTGGCCGCCCTCGCCCGGCAATGCAGCAAAACGCCCTTCGCCGAGATCGAGCAAAGTACCGACGCCCAACCCCGTGCCCGGACCAATCACCACCGCCGGGCGCAACGGTTCCGGCGTGCCTTCGCAAACCACGCGGAATTCGCCCGGCTGCAAACGGGTCATGCCCAGAGCCATCGCCGAGAAATCGTTGACCAGCAGCAGTTGCTCCACTTGCAGGGTCTGGCAGAACGCCTTGCGGCTGAGGCGCCAGTGATTGTTGGTGAACTTGAATTCATCACCGCTCACCGGGCCGGCCACTGACAGACACACGGAACCAATCGAACCCGGCGCCAACCCCTGCCCGTTCAGATAGACGCTGATCGCCTCTTCCGGGCTGGGAAAATCTGCCGTTGCCAGCACCTGGACCGATTCCAGCTGCTGGTTTTTCCACAACGCGAAACGTGCGTTGGTCCCACCGATGTCACCGACCAAAGCCAGTTTCAATTAAGCGTCTCCAGGGCAGAAGTAAAGGCGCTGGCGCCCTGCTCTGCGGAGCTGAAGGCCATGCGCATGAAACCAAACAGCTCGCGACCAGTGCCAATGTTGTTGCCCAACAGGCCCTTGGCCGGCGTGCGCGCTGCGAATTCTTCGGCGTCCACCTTAAGCTCCAGGGTGCCTTTGACGCCATCGACGCGGATGATATCGCCCTCTTGGACTCGCGCCAAAGCGCCGCCCACGTAAGCTTCGGGGCTGACGTGAATCGCCGCCGGGATTTTCCCCGAGGCGCCGGACATGCGCCCGTCGGTGACCAGCGCGACTTTGAAGCCGCGATCCTGCAGCACGCCGAGGAACGGCGTCATTTTGTGCAGTTCCGGCATGCCGTTGGAGCGCGGGCCCTGGAAGCGCATCACCGCGACAAAGTCCTTCTCCAGCAAACCGGCCTTGAACGCATCGGCCAGATCCTGTTGATCCTGGAACACCATTGCCGGTGCTTCGACGATCTGGTTTTCCAAGGCGACTGCCGAGACTTTCATCACGCCACGACCGAGGTTGCCTTCCATCACGCGCAAGCCGCCCTCGGGCGAAAACGCACGCGCCACCGGGCGCAGGATGGTTTCATCGAGGCTGTCGGTGACGCCTTCGCGCCATACCAGCTCACCGTTATCGAGGAACGGTTCCTTGGTGTAGCGGCTCAGGCCGTGGCCCAGAACCGTGTTGACGTTTTCGTGGAGCAGGCCGGCTTCCAGCAGTTCGCGGATCAGGAACGACATGCCGCCCGCCGCCTGGAAGTGGTTGATGTCGGCTTTGCCGTTCGGGTAGACGTGGCTCAGGGTCGGCACGACTTCGGAGAGGTCGGCCATGTCCTGCCAGGTCAGTTGAATGCCCGCCGCCATGGCAATCGCCGGCATGTGCAAAGTGTGGTTGGTCGAGCCGCCGGTGGCGTGCAGCGCCACGATGGAGTTGACCAGCGAACGTTCATCGACGATTTCGCCGATCGGCATGAAGTTGCCATTCTGCTTGGTCAGGCGCGTGACCTGATGCGCCGCTTCGCGAGTCAGGGCATCGCGCAACGGCGTGTTCGGGTTGACGAAAGAAGCGCCCGGCAAGTGCAGGCCCATGACTTCCATCAGCAACTGGTTGGTGTTGGCGGTGCCGTAGAAGGTGCAGGTGCCGGGGCTGTGGTAGGAATTCATTTCCGATTCCAGCAGCTCTTCGCGCGAGGCCTTGCCTTCGGCATAGCGCTGACGCACATCGGCTTTCTGCTTGTTGGAAATGCCCGAGACCATCGGCCCGCCCGGTACGAAAATCATCGGCAGATGACCGAAGCGCAACGCGCCCATCATCAGGCCCGGCACGATCTTGTCGCAGATGCCGAGCATCAGCGCGCCATCGAACATGTTGTGGGAAAGGGCAACAGCGGTGGACAGCGCGATCACTTCACGGCTTGGCAGGCTCAGTTCCATGCCCGGCTCGCCTTGGGTCACGCCATCGCACATCGCCGGGGTGCCGCCGGCGAACTGGCCGACGGAGCCGATTTCGCGCAGGGCTTTTTTGATCAGTTCAGGAAAGACTTCGTACGGCTGATGCGCCGAGAGCATGTCGTTATATGACGAAACAATCGCGATGTTCGCGGAGTTCATCATTCGCAGGCTGTTCTTGTCTTCGGTGCCGCAACCGGCCACGCCATGGGCGAAGTTGGCGCATTGCAGCTTGCCGCGCATCGGACCGTCGCTGGCCGCACCGCGAATGAGCGCAAGGTAAGCCTCGCGGGTTGCGCGGCTGCGGGCGATAAGCCGTTCGGTGACCTCAAGGACGCGGGGATGCATGTGTAGAACTCCAGGCTAACGGATGTGGCGACCTGATTGTCTATGCTGAACAAGAGCCGTTGTTGATGGGATGACAAACGGCTTTCTTGATCATTCGGACCAGTTGATTCAGGTCACTCGTTGTAGATTGAACAAAATATTGCCACTAAAAAGGCTTGTTTTCTATTTTTATGCGAATAATCTTGTAATTCCAACAACAAAACGACGGCGGCCCTGTTAAATGACTCTTCGAATCGCAATCAATGGTTTTGGCCGTATCGGCCGCAACGTCCTTCGCGCACTGTATACCCAAGGCTACCGTCAGGATTTGCAGATCGTTGCAATCAATGACCTGGGCGACAGCGCGATGAACGCTCATCTGCTCAAGTACGACACTGTTCACGGCACGTTCGACGCCGATGTCCAGCATGATCAGGAAAGCCTGACCGTCAACGGCGACCGGATTTCCGTCAGCGCCATTCGTAACCCGGCCGAGCTGCCGTGGGCTGCGGAAAAGATTGATGTCGTGTTCGAATGCACCGGTTTGTTCACCGACCGGGCCAAAGCCGCCGCGCATATTACGGCCGGCGCGCGCAAAGTGATCATCTCTGCACCGGCCAAAGGCGCCGACGCCACCGTGGTGTATGGGGTGAACCACGACATTCTGCGCCAATCGCACCAGATTATTTCCAACGCGTCGTGCACCACCAACTGCCTGGCCCCGGTGGCCCAGGTGCTGCACCGCGAGCTGGGCATCGAAAGTGGTTTGATGACCACCATCCACGCCTACACCAACGATCAAAACCTGACCGACGTCTACCACACCGACCCGTACCGCGCGCGTTCGGCCACCCAGAACATGATCCCGAGCAAGACCGGTGCGGCCGAAGCGGTCGGCCTGGTGCTGCCGGAACTGGCAGGCAAACTGACCGGCATGGCCGTGCGTGTGCCGGTGATCAACGTGTCGCTGGTGGACCTGACCGTGCAACTGAAGCGCGAGGCGTCGGCCGATGAAGTGAACGCGCTGCTCAAGGAAGCCAGCCAGCATTCGAAGATTCTGGGCTACAACACGTTGCCGCTGGTCTCGAGCGACTTCAACCACAACCCGCTGTCGTCGATCTTCGACGCCAACCACACCAAGTCCAGCGGCAAGCTGCTCAAGGTTCTGGCCTGGTACGACAACGAATGGGGCTTCTCCAACCGCATGCTCGATAACTGCCTGGCGCTGTGCAACGCTGAGTAACTCTGTGCCTGTTGCGCCGTACCCGACTCTGTAGGAGCCAGGCTTGCCGGCGAAGAACGATGACGCGGTCTAACAGATACATCGCGCCGCTCGGTTCGCGGGCAAGCCTCGCTCCTACAGGCGATGGCGTACTCAACCATCGTCGGTAACCTGCCTACGGAATACCCCATGATCGGTATCAGCTTCACGCAAAAAACCGTCGCCGTGCGCAAACGCATCGCCCTGGTCGCCCACGATCACTGCAAGGTGTTCCTGCTGGACTGGGCCGAGCGGCACAAAGACAAGCTCGCGCAACATGAACTGGTCGCCACTGGCACCACGGGTTTGTTATTGCAACAACGCCTCGACCTGCCCGTGGAAAGCATGATCAGCGGCCCATTGGGCGGCGACCAACAACTCGGGGCGCAAATCGCCGAGCAGCGGGTCGACATGCTGGTGTTCTTCTGGGACCCGTTCGAACCGCAACCCCATGACCCGGACATTAAGGCATTGCTGCGGGTCGCGGCAGTCTGGAACATTCCCGTCGCCTGCAATGAATGCAGCGCCGACTACCTGCTCAGCAGCCCGTTAATGGATCAGGCGCATTCCCATCGCATTCCCGATTACGCGACCTATTTGCTGGGCCGCGCATAAACCTTCACAAATCAGGACTTGACCATTGCAGCGGATGATAAGCATTATCATTTGATCGAAATGGATCAGGTCCTCCCGTGAGTCAATCGCGCTTCAATCATGTCTTCATCGCCCAGCGCGTCTCTCTGCTGCGCACGCTGGAGCGGATGGTCAACAATCACAGCACCGCCGAAGACCTCTTGCAGGAGACCTACCTGCGCGTGACCCGTGCGCTCAGCGAACGGGCCATCGACCACCTTGAACCCTTTGTTTTCCAGACCGCCCGCAACCTGGCGCTGGACCATTTGCGTGCGCGGCGCATTCAGTCCCGGACGATGCTCGACGACGTGCCGATGGACGTGGTGGAAAGCATTGCCGCGCCGGCCAGCAGTGCCGAGGACGCCGCCCATGCCAAACAATTGCTGGAGCGTTTGAACGTGAGCCTCAGTGAACTCAGCGCCCGTCAGCAGCAGATTTTCATTCTCAGCCGTTTGCACGGGCACAGCTATCTGGAGATTTCCGAGAAGCTCGGCGTGTCATTGAGCACGGTGCAAAAGGAGTTGAAGCTGATCATGGCCATCTGCATCGGTGTCGCCGAACGGTTAAACGGCGACTGAGCAAGCAAGGCTTTGCTACCCTTGCCCACTTTCAAGCTCCACTAAAAAACAGCCGTGCACAGACACTGCCGAGGAAACACCGTGACGGACACCCACCGCTCCCCTCCGCCCTCCCCGGCGCGGGACTCCGCAAGTGCGATGGACCAGGCCCTGGACTGGCTGATCGTGCTGGGCAGTCCGAGCGAAGAACAGTCTCGCCAGTTCCAGGCATGGCTGGACGCCGACCCTTTGCATGCACAAGCGTTCGCCAAGGCCCAGGCCATCTGGGACGGCCCGCAAGTCGTGCAATGCGCGCAACACCTGGCCGCGCTGCCACCCAAAGTCACCGTGTTGTCGCGCCTGCGCCCGCACTGGAAACCGTTGGCCACCGCTGCCGTGTTGATCCTCGGCCTGTTCAGTTTCAGCAACCTGCCCCTGCGTCTCCAGGCCGATCACCTGACGGTGGTCGGTGAGCGTCAGCGCCTGCAACTGGAGGACGGCTCGAAAGTCCTGCTCAATACCAACTCGGCGTTTTCCAGCACCATCAACGATCAGCAGCGCGTCGCCCGTCTTTATCAGGGCGAAGCGTTTTTCGAAGTGCCGGCCCATCGCGGCCAGCCGCTGGAAATCGACGCCGGACCGGTGAAGGCCAGCGTGCACGACACGGCGTTTGCGGTGCGCTACCTCGATGGCGTGACGCAGGTTCAAGTGCAGCGTGGTGATGTCGACTTGCGGGCGACCCGCGACGATGCACGGATTCGCCTGTCTGCCGGCGAAAGCATCCGCATCGGCCCCAACGGTTTCGACCGGCCGGCCAGGCTCGACGCCGCGACTGACCTGGCCTGGGTCCAGGGCCGACTGGTGTTCGAAAACTGCCCGATGAGCCAGGTGCTGGCGGAATTGCGTCGCTACTACCCAGGCTGGATCATCAACAACAACGAGCAGTTGGCCGACGTCGCCGTGACCGGCAATTACCGTCTCGACCAGCCGCTGGACGTGGTCCGCTCCCTGGCGCACATCACCTCGGCGCGGCTCCAGGAATATCCGGCGCTGGTGATCCTGAACTAAATGAGAATTATTTTTACTCGATAGCTGAAGCTCGTACGTCTCGTTATAGCCAATGCAATTGATTCGCATCTTCATATGCCAATCAGCACCTATAAAGATTCGTGCGACTCGGAGCGCTATCGATGTCCTCTCGCCTTACCCGCCACTCCTCTTCACCGTCCCGCGTGCTCTCGCTGTTGACCGCCGCCATCCTCATGGCTGGTAGCGCGCCGCTGATGGCCGCCACCGCCGCCGAGCAACCGACGCGCAACATGGGCGATTACGCGTTTGCGATCCCGCAACAGTCGCTGGTCTCGGCACTCAATGCCTTTACAGCGGTGACGGGCTGGCAGGTCGGCTTGCCGGCAGAACTTGGACAAGGCGTGGCCTCGCCGGGTGTGCGCGGGTCCTTGTCGCCGGAGAAAGCCCTGGATCGCCTGTTGGTGGGGACCAACCTGAGCTATCGCAAACTGGGCAACAACAACATCGTCCTGGAAAAGCGCCCGAGCAGCGGCGCGCTCAACCTGCAACAGGTGACCATCAGCGCCACCCGCCAGGAACAAACCGTGGAAAGCGTGCCGGGCACCGTCACCGTTCACACCCGCGAAGAGCTGGACCGCAACAACGTCAACACCATCAAGAACCTGGTGCGTTACGAACCGGGCGTTTCGGTCGGTGGAGCGGGCCAGCGCGGCGGGATCAGCGGCTACAACATCCGCGGCATCGACGGCGACCGGATCCTGACCCAGGTCGACGGCGTCGAAGTACCCAACGATTTCTTCAACGGCCCTTACGCCAAGACCCAGCGCAACTACGTCGACCCGGAGATCATCAAACGCGTCGAAATCCTCCGTGGGCCGGCCTCGGTGCTGTACGGCAGCAACGCCATCGGCGGCGCGGTCAGCTATTTCACCCTCGACCCGGACGACATCATCAAACCCGGCAAAGACGTCGGCGCCCGCCTGAAAACCGGCTACAGCTCCGCCGACGAGAGCTGGTTGAAGTCCGCGACCGTGGCCGGCCGCGCCGATCAGTTCGATGGCTTGCTGCATTACAGCCAGCGCGACGGTCATGAAACCGAATCCTACGGCAGCAACAACGGCACCGGCCTGGCGCGCACTGCGGCCAACCCGGAAGACGTGCGTACCTACAACGTGCTGGCCAAGATCGGCTGGAACTACAACGAAGATTCGCGCCTGGGCCTGACGTATGAAAAGTACAAGGACGACCGCGACACCGATCAGAAAAGTGCCTACGGCGGTCCGTTCGACAAAGGCCAGCCGGCGATTCCGGCCAGCGTCCTGCCGGGCGGCATGTACCAGTGGCGCACCGGTAACGACACCGTCACCCGCGAGCGTTTCGGCCTGGAACACAGCTTCGCCCTCGACAGTCTGCTGGCAGACAACGTCAAGTGGAGCCTGAACCACCAAGTCGCCAAGACCGACCAGAGCACCGAAGAGTTCTACTACCCGATCTCACGTAAAGTGCTGCGTACCCGCGAAACCCTTTATGAAGAAAAGCAGTGGGTGTTTGACGCGCAACTGGACAAGGCTTTCAGTCTTGCCGACACCGAACACCTGCTGACCTACGGCACCACGATCAAGCAGCAGAAAGTCACCGGTTCGCGCAGCGGCAACGGCACCTGCCTCGCGGTCTTTGGCTCCTGCCGAACCCTCGGCGCCGTCAGCACCGCAGACGTGCTGAAAAAATCCAGCGACTTCCCCGATCCGACCGTCAACACCTACAGTTTGTTCGCCCAGGATCAAATCAGCTGGGACAAATGGACCTTCCTGCCGGGGCTGCGCTACGACTACACCGAGCTCAAGCCGCACATCACCCAGGAGTTCTTGAACACCGTGGCGGCCGATGGCCGCGGCACCGTCAGCAACGACTCAAAAACCTGGCATCGCGTGTCGCCGAAATTCGGCCTGACCTACGCCCTGACTGACCAGTACACCTGGTATGGCCAGTACGCCGAAGGTTTCCGCACACCAACCGCCAAGGCGTTGTACGGGCGCTTCGAGAACACCACCACCGGTTATCGCGTGGAACCCAACCCGAACCTCGACCCGGAAACCAGCAAAGGTTTTGAAACCGGTCTGCGCGGTCAATTCGAATCGGGCTCCTTCGATGTGGCCGTGTTCTACAACAAGTACCGCGACTTCATCGAAGAGGATGCCATCTCCCCCGGTTACAACGAGCTGACCTTCCAGAGCGCCAACATCAAGCGCGCCACGATCAAGGGCGCAGAGGTCAAGGGACGTCTGAACCTCGACGTCTTCGGCGCGCCACAAGGTCTGTACACCCAGGGCTCGGTGGCCTACGCCTACGGTCGCAACAATGACAACGGCGAACCGATCAACAGCGTCAACCCGCTGACCGGCGTGTTCGGCCTCGGTTACGACCAGGACAACTACGGTGGTTTGCTCAGCTGGACGCTGGTGAAAAAGAAGGATCGTGTCGACGACACCAAATTCAAGTCGCCGGACGGCGTCAGCAGCCAGTTCAAATCGCCGGGCTTCGGCGTGCTGGACCTGACCGGTTTCTACAAAGTGACGGACGACGTGACCGTCAGCGCCGGGGTCTACAACCTGACCGACAAAAAGTACTGGCTGTGGGATGACGTGCGCGGTTACGACGGCGTCGGCGAGGCGTCGGTCCTCAGCCCGGCCAACCTTGATCGCCTGACTCAGCCGGGTCGCAACTTCGCGGTCAATCTGGTCTGGGACATCTGATCCTGCACGCTCACTGCGCGGCTTTTTATAGAGCCGCACAGTGAGTTTTTTTACTGTCAGGCGTCTTCTTGTTCGTCTCGTTACCAAGCGCCTCTTTTCTTCAAGGATTTCTCATGACTAACCAGGACACTGCTCAACGCCCGGCTTTGCGCTCGCAACGCTTGAACCAGATCACCCATGAACCCCACACCAAACTCGATGCGCTGGTCAAAGCCCACGCGCCGTTCGAAACCCAGGCCAATTTCGCCCGTTTCGTGGTGGCGCAGTATCTGTTCCAGTCGGAGCTGGTGGCGCTGTACAACGATGCCGAACTGATCGCCATCGTTCCCGATCTGGCAGCGCGCTGCCGTGCCGAGGCGGCCAAGGCTGACCTGGCCGATCTGGACACCGAAGTGCCGGCGCCTGTCGCTGGCGCAGTGAACACCCCGAGCAAAGCCGAAGCGCTGGGTTGGTTGTTTGTGTCCGAAGGCTCGAAGCTCGGTGCAGCGTTCCTGATCAAGCGGGCTGTCGGCCTGGGTCTGAGCGAGACCTTCGGCGCCCGTCACCTCGGCGAACCGGCCGGCGGCCGCGCTGAAGGCTGGAAAAGCTTCGTCAAGACGCTGGATGGCCTGGAACTCACCGAACAGGAAGAAGCCGAGCTGGATAAAGGCGCAATTAATGCGTTCAACCGCTTCACCGTGTTGCTGGAACACGCCTACGCCACCACCCCCGAACTCGCCTGATAACCCCGCCCTTGTAGGAGCGAGGCTTGCCCGCGAAGAACGATAACGCGGTTTTTCTGACAGACCGCGT
>NZ_JAHBDD010000008.1:0-122218 GCF_019956155.1 Pseudomonas sp. BF-RE-22
GCTGGCGATCGCGGTGTGCCAGAAACATTAATCTCGACTGACACACCGCGATCGCCAGCAAGCCGGCTCCTACAGGGGATTGCGTTCTCATAGAAAACTGCCCTTGGGCCGCAGGCCGCTGTCGCTGATACGCGGGCGGTCGGGCTCCGGTTCGGTCAGCGGCTCGCAGACTTGCATCTGCTCCAGGCAACGCTTGGCCAGTTGCTGATATTCACGAGTGCCCGCCTGCTTCCACGACACCTCTTCATCGCTGAGGCTGCGCTTGACGCTGGCCGGCGCGCCCATGATCAGCGACTGCTCGGGGCCTTCGAAACCGGCCTTGACGAAGGCCGCCGCCGAGACGAATGAGCGAGCACCGATGCGCGCATTATCCATCACCACCGCATTCATCCCCACCAACGCGTCGGCACCAATCCGGCAGCCGTGCAACACCGCGCCATGGCCGATGTGGCCGTTGCGCTCGACCACGGTGTCGCTGTCCGGGAAACCGTGCATCACGCAGGTGTCCTGCAGATTGGCGCCCTCCTCCAGCACGATCCGGCCGAAGTCACCGCGCAGACTCGCCAGCGGACCGACGTAGCAATGGGGACCGATGATCACGTCGCCGATCAGCACGGCGGACGGGTGAACGTAAGCGCTGGGGTCAACCACCGGAGTCAGGCCATCGAGGCTGTAGCAGGTCATGGGGCGTTTCCTTATAGAGCATTCACAAAGCGATGCCGATGCAGACTCATTTTGTATCACATCACTTTTACATTAACAAAGCACAAAAACCGTATCACTTACAAAGCCACGGGCCTGCCGCGTCTATTTAGACGACAAAACCCCGGCTAAAACCAATAAAACAGGCGCATCCAGCGCTTGATCAAAGCCATTCAAACCACAACCATAAAACCACAAACCCGACGATAGGACACATTAAATCTATTTTTGTATTGCATTTACGTATCACGTTATAGGTATACTCCGGAAAAACCGGCCTACGCGCCGATCCAATAATGAGCCGGCATTACAGCCGAGCGTGCACCGTGAGGGCATCCGCCATGCCTCTAACCCTTGCTGTCGAACTCTTCGAACCGGGCGTCCGCCTGATTACCCTGCAGCGCCCGCAAGCGTTGAATGCCCTGACCACCCAATTGCTGGGTGAACTGGCGGACGAACTGACGGCCGCGCAAGCCGATGCCGAGACCCGCGTCGTGGTCCTGACCGGTAGCCGCAAAGCCTTCGCGGCCGGTGCTGACATCAAGGAAATGGCCGAACGCAATCTGGTCGGCATCCTCGACGACCCGCGCCAGGCGTCATGGCAAACCATCACCCGCTTCAACAAACCGCTGATCGCCGCCGTCAACGGCTTCGCCCTCGGCGGTGGCTGCGAACTGGCGATGCACGCCGACATCATCATCGCCGGCGAGGACGCACGTTTCGGTCAGCCGGAAATCAACCTCGGGATCATGCCCGGCGCCGGCGGCACCCAACGTTTGCTGCGCGCCGTCGGCAAATCCATGGCCATGCAGATGGTCCTGACCGGCGAGCCGATCGACGCCCGCCAGGCCCAGCGCGCCGGACTGGTCAGCGAAGTCACCCAACCGGAATTCACCGTCGAGCGTGCACTGCAGATCGCCCGCAGCATTGCCACGAAAGCACCGCTGGCGGTGCGCCTGGCCAAGGAAGCGCTGCTCAAGGCGATGGACACCGACCTCGCCAGCGGCCTGCGTTTCGAGCGCCACGCCTTCACCGTGCTGGCCGGCACCCGCGACCGCGACGAAGGCATTGAGGCCTTTCAGCAAAAACGCACGCCGACCTTCACTGGCCAGTAATCCGGCCATCGATAACGAATTCGAACGACCTCCCAGAGAACGCCAAGACCATGAACTTCGAACACATCCTGTTTTCCATCGAGGCCGGCGTTGCCCTGCTGAGCCTCAATCGCCCAGACCAACTCAACAGCTTCAACACGCAGATGCACGGCGAAGTGAAGGAAGCGCTCAAGCAGGTTCGGCAGAACCCGGACGTGCGCGTACTGCTGCTGACCGGTGAAGGTCGCGGTTTCTGCGCAGGGCAAGACCTCAGCGACCGCAATGTCGCGCCGGGCAGCGCCGTGCCGGATCTGGGCGAGTCCATCGAGAAGTTCTACAACCCGCTGATCCGCCAGTTGCGCGACCTGCCGCTGCCGGTGATCTGCGCGGTCAACGGCGTGGCGGCCGGCGCCGGCGCCAACATTCCACTGGCTTGCGATCTGGTATTGGCAGCGCGTTCGGCGAGCTTTATCCAGGCCTTCTGCAAGATCGGTTTGATCCCGGATTCCGGCGGCACCTGGACCTTGCCGCGCCTGGTCGGCATGGCCCGCGCCAAGGCGCTGGCCTTGCTCGGTAATCGCCTGAGCGCCGAGCAAGCCGAGCAATGGGGGCTGATCTACCGCGTGGTCGACGATGCCGAATTGCGCAATGAAGCCCTGACCCTCGCCCGCCATCTGGCCACACAACCGACGTACGGTTTGGCCCTGATCAAACGCAGCCTCAACGCCAGCCTGAGCAACACCTTCGATGAACAGCTGGAGTTGGAAAAAGACCTGCAACGCCTGGCCGGACGCAGCGAGGATTACCGTGAAGGCGTCAGCGCGTTCATGGAAAAACGCAGCCCAAGTTTCAAGGGGCGCTGAGTCATGACCGCACTGAACACTAACGCGCGCATCGCAGTGATCGGCGCTGGGGCCATGGGCGCAGGCATTGCCCAGGTCGCGGCGCAGGCCGGTCATCCGGTGTTGCTGCTAGACAATCGCCCCGGCGCTGCAGCGCAGGCCATTGAAGGCATTGATCGACAACTGGGCAAACGGGTCGAGAACGGCAAACTGTCCGTCGAGTCGCGCAGCGCAACGATTGCGCGCCTGCACGCCGTGGAAGCCATCGAAGCGCTGGCCGAGTGCGAGTTGATCATCGAAGCCATCGTCGAAAACCTTGAGGTCAAACGCGCGCTCTTCCGCCAGCTGGAAGGCATCTGTGGTGAGCACTGCATTCTGGCGAGCAACACCTCGTCGCTGTCGATCACCAGCATCGCCGCGCAGCTGAACCATCCGCAACGCTTGCTCGGCTTGCACTTCTTCAACCCGGCGCCGGTCATGGCGCTGGTGGAAATCGTGTCGGGGCTGGCCAGCGATCCGGCGTTGGCCGAGTGTCTGTACGACACCGCCAAAGCCTGGGGCAAAAAACCCGTACACACCCGCTCGACACCGGGCTTTATCGTCAACCGCGTCGCCCGCCCGTTCTACGCCGAAAGCCTGCGCCTGCTGCAGGAAGACGCAGCGGATTGCCCGACGCTGGATGCGCTGATGCGCGAGGCCGGTGGTTTTGCGATGGGCGCCTTCGAGCTGACCGACCTGATCGGCCATGACGTCAACTATGCCGTGACTTGTTCGGTGTTTGATGCCTATTACGGGGATACACGTTTCCTGCCTTCGCTGATTCAGAAGGAATTGGTCGACGCCGGGCGCCTGGGTCGCAAAAGCGGCCATGGCTTCTACCGTTATGCCGAAGGCTCCGAGCGACCACAGCCGACCTCTATCAGCAGCGATCACCCGGTTGAAACCTGCGTCGTGGAAGGTGATCTCGGCATCGCCAACGCGTTGATTGCGCGTCTGCGCGAACATCAGATCAACGTCATTCAGCGCGATGGCCAAGGCCTGTTGAAAGTCGGCGATGCGGTGCTGGCGCTTAGCGACGGGCGCATGGCCTGTCAGCGGGCGAAAGAAGACGGGCTGCGCAATCTGATCCTGCTGGACCTGGCCTTCGACTACGGCAAGGCCAGCCGCATCGCCATCAGTTGCTCGGCAGACATCACCCCTTCGGCACTCGAACACGGCGTCGCACTGCTGCAACGCGCTGGATTCACCGTCAGCCAACTCAGCGACAGCCCCGCGCTCGCAGTGTTGCGCACGGTGGCGATGCTCACCAACGAAGCCGCCGACGCCGTGCTGCAAGGCGTGGCCTCGGCCGCCGACATCGATCTGGCGATGCGCGCCGGCGTCAATTACCCGCAAGGCCCGCTGGCCTGGGCCGACGCCATTGGCCTCGCGCACATCCTCAACGTGCTGGAAAACCTGCAAACGAGCTACGGCGAACAACGCTATCGACCGTCGCTGCTGTTGCGCCGCCGCGTCGCTGAAGGGAGGACGTTCCATGACTAATCACGAAGCAATGAACCTGGCCAGCAACTGCGCGCAAACGATGTTCAAGCGCGACGCCGCGAGCCAGGCCATGGGCATGCGTCTGCTCTCGGCAGCACCGGGCTGCGCCCGCGTCGGCATGAGCGTGCGCGCCGACATGATTCAGGGCCACGGCACTTGCCACGGCGGTTACCTGTTCGCCCTCGCCGACTCGGCGTTTGCCTTTGCCTGCAACAGCTACAACGAAGCCACCGTGGCCATCGGTTGCAGCATCGACTACATCGCCCCGGCACGCCTGGGCGACACCTTGACCGCCGATTGCACCGAGCAGAGCCGCTCCGGTCGCACCGGCAACTACGACGTGCGCATTGAAAACCAACTGGGCCAGCTGATCGCGCTGTTCCATGGCAAATCCTACAAAGTGCGCGGCGCTGTGCTCGCGCAGGAGACCCCGAATGAATGACGCCTTGATCATCGACGCCGTGCGGACCCCGATCGGCCGCTACGCCGGTGCCTTGAGCAGCGTACGTGCCGACGACCTCGGTGCAGTGCCGTTGCGCGAACTGCTGCGCCGCCACCCGCAGGTCAACTGGAATGCCGTGGATGATGTGATCTACGGTTGCGCCAACCAGGCCGGCGAAGACAACCGCAACGTCGCACGCATGTCGGCGCTGCTGGCCGGCTTGCCGGTCAGCGTGCCGGGGACCACGCTCAACCGTTTGTGCGGTTCCGGGCTGGATGCCATCGGCACCGCAGCGCGGGCGATTCGTTGCGGCGAAGCCGGGCTGATGCTGGTCGGCGGCGTCGAATCGATGTCCCGCGCGCCGTTGGTCATGGGCAAGGCCGAACAGGCCTTCTCCCGGGATGCGCAGGTCTACGACACCACCATCGGCTGGCGCTTCGTCAATCCGCTGATGAAAAAAACCTACGGCATCGACTCGATGCCGGAAACCGCCGAGAACGTCGCCGAGCAGTTCAACATCTCCCGCGCCGACCAGGACGCCTTTGCCCTGCGCAGCCAGCAGCGTGCCGGCGCGGCCCAGGCCAGTGGGCGTCTGGCCAAGGAAATCGTCGCGGTGGAAATCCCGCAGCGCAAAGGCCCGGCCAAAGTCGTCGAGCATGACGAACACCCCCGCGGCGACACCACGCTTGAGCAGTTGCAGAAACTCGGCACGCCGTTTCGCGAAGGCGGCAGCGTCACCGCCGGCAATGCCTCCGGGGTCAATGACGGCGCTTGCGCGCTGTTGCTGGCCAGCCCGGCGGTCGCCAAACGCCACGGCCTGAAGGCTCGCGGCCGGGTTGTGGCCATGGCCACTGCCGGCGTCGAGCCGCGCATCATGGGCATCGGCCCGGTTCCAGCGACGCGCAAAGTGCTGGAACTGGCCAACCTGAGCCTCGCCGACATGGACGTGATCGAACTCAACGAAGCCTTCGCCGCGCAAGGCCTGGCGGTGTTGCGCGAACTGGGTTTGAGCGACACCGACCCGCGGGTCAACCCGAATGGCGGCGCCATCGCCCTCGGCCACCCATTGGGCATGAGCGGTGCGCGGCTGGTCACCACCGCCCTGCACGAACTGGAAGAACGTCAGGGCCGCTACGCCTTGTGCACCATGTGCATCGGCGTCGGCCAGGGCATTGCGCTGATCATTGAGCGCTTGTCCGACTAAAGAATCGCGATTCCCGGGGAGCCTAGAGGTATCCTTGGGGCATGCACTCAAAGCCCGGCTGCGGCCGGGCTGAAACACAAAAATAATTCGAGTGAAGTTATGAACATGCCAATTGCCAAAGCCGTGCTTGATCCCGTGCTGGACCCGCTGGAAACCGCCAGCATTGACGAACTCCGTCAGCACCAGCTGGAACGCCTGCGCTGGAGCCTCAACCACGCCTACAAAAATGTGCCGCTGTACCGTCAGCGCTTCGATGCACTGGGCGTGCACCCGGATGACATCAAATCCCTGGAAGACCTGGCGAAGTTTCCGTTCACCACCAAATCCGACCTGCGCGACAACTACCCCTACGGCATGTTTGCCGTGCCGATGCAGGACGTGGTGCGCCTGCACGCGTCCAGCGGCACCACCGGCAAACCGACCGTCGTCGGTTACACGCAGAACGACATCGACACCTGGGCCAACGTGGTCGCTCGCTCGATCCGCGCAGCCGGTGGCCGACGTGGCGACAAAGTGCACATTTCCTATGGCTACGGCCTGTTCACCGGCGGCCTCGGCGCGCACTACGGTGCCGAACGCCTGGGTTGCACGGTGATTCCGATGTCCGGCGGCCAGACTGAAAAGCAAGTGCAACTGATCAAGGATTTCCAGCCGGACATCATCATGGTCACGCCTTCGTACATGCTCAACATCGCCGATGAAATCGAGCGCCAGGGCATCGACCCGCACAAACTGGCCCTGCGCCTGGGCATCTTCGGTGCCGAGCCGTGGACCGGCGAACTGCGCAGCGCCATCGAGGACCGTTTGGGCATCACTGCACTGGACATCTACGGGCTCTCGGAAATCATGGGGCCGGGCGTCGCCATGGAATGCGCCGAAACCAAGGACGGGCCGACGATCTGGGAAGACCATTTCTACCCGGAAATCATCGACCCGGTCACCGGTGAAGTGCTGCCGGACGGGCAGATGGGCGAGCTGGTGTTCACGTCCCTGAGCAAGGAAGCCTTGCCGATGATCCGCTACCGCACCCGCGACCTGACGCGCCTGCTGCCGGGGACTGCGCGGCCGATGCGGCGGATCGACAAGATCACCGGGCGTAGCGATGACATGTTGATCATTCGCGGGGTTAACGTGTTTCCGACGCAGATCGAGGAGCAGGTGCTGAAAATCAAACAGCTTTCAGAGTGTTATGAGATTCATCTGTATCGCAACGGGAACCTGGACAGCGTGGATGTGCATGTCGAGTTGAAGGCTGAACACCAGCACTTGAGCGATGAGCAGCAGAGGGCTGTTTGTGGCGAGTTGAGCAAGCACATCAAGACGTATATCGGGATCAGTTCGCGGATTGTTTTGCAGCCTCTGCATTCGATCAAGCGCTCTGAGGGCAAGGCTTGTCACGTGATGGACAAACGCCCGAAAGCATGACTGCTGCACCCTTTAAGCCCCGCTTTTGCGGGGCTTTTTTTTTGGGTGTGCGCGCACGAACTCTGTGGGAGCGAGCCTGCTCGCGAAGGCTTTACAGGCAACCCGATTCTCGCGTATGTACCGCGATCTATTGTAGGAGCCGGCTTGCTGCGGGCGGCGTTCCGACGATGGCGGCCTGACAGCCGACCATTTTCTTTCGGGTGTACATATCCATTCCTGCGGTAACGGCCGCTAATGGTTTCGCCCTTACGGCGAGTCACTTGGAAGAGCCCCAAGTAACCAAGGGCTCTTGCCCCTTTCGTTCGGTGCCTCGCCTAGGCTCGGCATTCCCTCGCTCCGGCCTCTCGAGGGGGCGCTCAGATCAAAAGCTGAAGGCGAGCTAACGCTCGGCCTGATGAGTGGTGAGAAGCAAAAGCGTACGCGATTCCCTGTAGGAGCCGGCTTGCTGGCGATGGCGGTGGGTCAGTCGACGTTTGTATTGGCTGGACGGAGGCTATCGCCGGCAAGCCAGCTCCTACAGGGTTCATGCGGGCTCCGAAAAGCCATGATTTCAGAGCCTCGCCTTCATGGAATCGCGAGAGAGCGCCCGGTCAACGGAGCGCCTGGCAGTGACGCGTCTGTCCAGCCTATCGATGTGAGCACCCAGCGCCGGGATCAGTCGCGCTTTGCGCATGTCGTCGAGCTTGGCCACCCCCAGCCAATAGATGAATGGCAGTACAAAGCCTCCTCCAAAATGACCAAACCACTTGGCGATAAACGATGACGGGACGATCAGCGCCACCAAAACCAGCCAGGACCAGGACAGCGGCTTGGCCATCTCCTTATAGATAACATCACTCGAACCCAAGGCATAACTGAGCGAAAGATGGTGATTGCGCAGCACTACCGGACACACATATTCCTTGTGTGAACTGCTTGCGTAGATCACGGAAACCTCATGACCTTTACGCAACTGGAAATCTTCAAAACCATATTCCAGACGGCGCTCTTCGCCCTCCTTCGTTCTGATCCAGATCACCCCACGGCTCGGCGTATTGCTGATCACCACCCCATGCTCGATGTGGAAATGAATCCTGACCTTACCGAAGGTGAAATCCTGCATGCCCACTCCTTGAAATTCCGTCACCGATGACGAGTCGCCCAGTCGGTAAGCGGCGGATGCTACTAAGGCGCCATCAGGCTGTCCAGAAACCGGACTTGCCCCGTACGTCGAAAGCGATACAAAAAAACATACGACACGATATTTTGTGTTTGATATTAAATTCTGTATCGCTTATAAAGTTCTCCATGCCCTCGATCAGATTCAAGGCGGGAGACCCCCAATGTACGCACAGCTCGTAGAAACCGGCGTTAAGCGCATCAAGGACCTGTCGGAAATGTCCGAACAGGAACGCGCCTTCCAGGAAAAAATCGATTCAGAAATCAAGATCGAAGCGAAAAACTGGATGCCTGATGCCTATCGCCAGACCCTGATCCGGCAGATCTCGCAGCACGCCCACTCGGAAATCGTCGGCATGCTGCCCGAAGGCAACTGGGTCACCCGCGCGCCATCGCTCAAACGCAAACTGCAATTGATGGCCAAGATTCAGGACGAAGCCGGCCACGGCCTGTACCTGTACAGCGCCATGGAAACCCTCGGCGCCGACCGCGACGAAGAAATCGCCAAGCTGCACAGCGGCAAGGCCAAGTACTCGAGCATCTTCAACTACCCAACCCTGAACTGGGCCGACATGGGCGCAGTGGGCTGGCTGGTGGACGGCGCCGCGATCGTCAATCAGGTGGTGTTGCAGCGCACCTCATATGGCCCCTACTCCCGGGCCATGGTGCGCATCTGCAAGGAAGAAAGTTTCCACCAGCGCCAAGGCTACGAAATCCTTCTGACCATGATGCGCCACGGCAATCAGGCGCAAAAAGACATGGTCCAGGACGCGATCAACCGCCTGTGGTGGCCGTCGCTGATGATGTTCGGCCCGAGCGACGAACACTCGCCGAACAGCGCCCAGTCCATGGCCTGGAAAATCAAACGCCAGAGCAACGACGAACTGCGCCAGCGCTTCATCGACCAGACCATCCCGCAACTCGAATTGCTCGGTTGCACCTGCCCCGATCCGGACCTGAAGTGGAACGCCGAACGCGGCCATTACGACTTCGGTGAAATCCAGTGGAGCGAGTTCTACGAAGTGCTCAAGGGCAACGGCCCGTGCAACCAGGAACGCGTCGCCACTCGCCGCAAAGCCATTGAAGACGGCGCCTGGGTCCGCGAAGCCGCAGTTGCCCACGCCCGCAAAAAACAAAACAAGAACGCCGCCTGATTCGGCCACCTGATCTGGAGACACCGCCATGTCCGAATGGACCCTTTTCGAAGTCTTCGTGCGCAGCAAGCACGGCCTCAACCACAAGCACGTCGGCAGCGTGCATGCCGCCGACACCACCATGGCCATCGAGAACGCGCGTGAGTTGTACACCCGTCGCAGCGAAGGCGTGAGCCTGTGGGTCGTGCCGTCGGCACTGATCACCGCCTCGTCGCCGGATGAAAAAGATCCGCTGTTCGACCCGTCGGACGACAAGGTTTATCGCCATGCCAGCTTCTACGAGCTGCCGGCCGAAGTCGGGCACATGTGAGGTCGACCATGAATAACAACACCGATCTGATCGAATACCTGCTGCGCCTCGGCGACAGCGCCCTGATCCAGGGCCAGCGCCTGTGCCAATGGTGCGGCAAGGCGCCGGCGCTGGAAGAAGAACTGGCGCTGATGAACGTCGGCCTCGACCTCGTCGGCCAGGCGCGCAACTGGCTGGAATACGCCGCTGAACTGCTGGGCGACGATCGCGATGCCGATCACCTGGCGTTCCGTCGCGATGAGCGCGCCTATCGCAACCTGCTGCTGGTGGAACAACCCAACGGCGATTACGCGGTGACCATCCTCAAGCAGTTCCTGTATGACGCCTGGCACCTGGAAGTGCTTAAAGGTCTGAGCCAGTCCAGCGATGAGCGCATCGCCGGGATCGCTGCCAAAGCCGTAAAGGAAGTCACCTATCACCTGCGCCGTTCCGGCGAGTGGGTCGAGCGTCTGGGCGACGGCACCGAGGAAAGCCACAAGCGCATGCTCGCAGCGATCCCTGAGGTCTGGCGCTTTACCGTGGAACTGATCGCTGCCGATGACAGCGAACAGCGTCTGTGCGAAGCCGGCATCACCCCGGACATCGCCACCGTCGCCGCCGCGTGGCAAGCCAGGGTCAACGAGATTTTCGCCAGCGCCACCCTGCCGGTGCCTGCCGCGCCGAGCTATTTCTACCTGAATGCGCGCAAGGGCCTGCACACCGAACACCTCGGCATCCTGTTGGCGGAGATGCAATTCCTGCCACGAGCGTACCCCGATGCAACCTGGTGAGCTGATCGCCAGCGACCTCGGCGCCCGGCCGGCCCAACCGACGGACCTGGCCGCCGCGTGGGCGACCCTGGCGCAGGTCATGGACCCGGAAGTGCCGGTGGTCAGCGTGGTCGACCTCGGCATCGTGCGCGATCTCGACTGGCAAGCCGGCCACTTGCACGTGGTGGTCACGCCGACCTACTCCGGCTGCCCCGCCACCGAGGTGATTGAAAGCGACATCCGCGATGCGCTGGAACTTGCCGGCTTCAGGGCACCGCAACTGGAACGCAAATTGACCCCGGCGTGGACCACCGACTGGATCACCGACAGCGGCCGCGAACGCCTGCGCGCTTATGGCATCGCACCGCCCGACGGCAGCACCAGCAAACGCAGCCTGCTCGGCGAAAGCCCGGTGATCGTCTGCCCGCAATGCGGCAGCGCGCACACCGAAGTGCTCAGCGAGTTCGGTTCCACCGCGTGCAAGGCGTTGTACCGCTGCGTCGATTGCCGCGAGCCGTTCGACTATTTCAAGTGCATCTGAGCGGCGATCGGCCGTCCCAGCTGGAGAACAATAATGAGCAAATTTCACAGCCTGACCATCAAGGACGTGCGCGCCGAAACCCGTGACTCGGTGTCCATCGCCTTCGATATTCCGCAGCACCTGCAAGACAGTTTTCACTTCACCCAGGGCCAGCACCTGGTGATGCGCACGCAGATGGATGGCGAAGAAGTGCGTCGTTCGTATTCGATTTGCACCGGCGTCAATGACGGCGAACTGCGCGTCGCGATCAAGCGTGTGGCCGGCGGGCGTTTCTCCGCATTCGCCAATGAGCAGCTCAAGGCCGGGCACAGCCTGGAAGTGATGCCGCCGGCCGGGCACTTCTGCGTCGAGCTCGACCCACAACGCCACGGTCATTACCTGGCCGTGGCGGCGGGCAGCGGCATCACGCCGATCCTGTCGATCATCAAGACCACCCTGCAAACCGAACCGCACAGCCGCGTCACGCTGCTGTATGGCAACCGCTCAAGTTCCGGCGCGCTGTTCCGTGAACAGCTCGAAGATTTGAAAAACCGCTACTTGCAGCGTCTGAACCTGATCTTCGTGTTCAGTCGCGAGCAGCAGGATGTCGACCTGTACAACGGCCGGATCAACGCCGAGAAATGCGAGCAACTGTTCTCCCGCTGGCTCGATGTCAAAGCCCTTGATGCGGCATTCATCTGTGGCCCTCAGGAGATGACCGAAACCGTGCGCGACAGCCTCAAGGCCAAGGGCATGGCACCGGAGCGCATCCATTTCGAACTGTTCGCCGCCGCTGGCAGCCAGCAAAAACGCGAGGCTCGCGAGGCTGCACGGCAAGTTGATGCGGCGGTCAGCCAGATCACCGTCATCAGCGACGGCCGCGCGCTGGCCTTCGACCTGCCGCGCAACAGCCAGAGCATCCTCGATGCCGGCAACGCCCAGGGCGCCGAATTGCCTTACTCGTGCAAGGCCGGCGTGTGCTCGACGTGCAAATGCAAGGTCATCGAAGGCGAAGTGGAAATGGACAGCAACCACGCCCTGGAAGACTACGAAGTGGCTGCCGGTTACGTGCTGTCGTGCCAGGCGTATCCGGTCAGCGACAAAGTCATCCTGGATTTCGACCAACTCTGATTATCCGGCAAACACGGAACCTGTAGGAGCGAGGCTTGCCCGCGAAGACTGACCATCAGACGACATCAATGTTGAATCTGCCGGCCTCTTCGCGGGCAAGCCTCGCTCCTACAGGGACCGGGGCGCCCCCGAGAACCTGCTTCACCCCACAACAAAAACAACAACAGAGAGCGTGCCATGACACCCACAGACGTAGAACTCATCCGCCAGCACCCCGATTTCATCCAGCTGGTTCGTCGCAAACAAAACCTGTACTGGTCGCTGTCGCTGATCATGCTGGTGATCTATTTCGGCTTCGTGTTGCTGGTGGCGTTCTCCCCCGCCACCCTCGGCCAGTCCTTGAGCGGCGGCGTGACCTCGGTGGGCATGCTGGTCGGTGTGGTGATTGTGGTATTGGCCTTCGCGCTGACCGGTTTCTACGTCTATCGCGCCAACAACGTGATTGATCCGCTCAACGAAAAACTGAAACAGGAGTGCGCCCGATGAGCCGGCTCCTGGCGTTGTTCCTGTTGCCGCTGGCAGCAGTCACCGACTTCGCGGTCGCCGCCGACGGCGCGTCCCGCCCATTGAACTGGAACGCCATCGGCATGTTCCTGGTGTTCGTGCTGTTCACCCTCGGCGTCACACGTTGGGCCGCATTGCGTACCCGCTCTGCCAGCGACTTCTACACCGCCGGCGGTGGCATGACTGGCTTCCAGAACGGCCTGGCGATTGCCGGCGACATGATCTCGGCGGCGTCTTTCCTCGGCATCTCGGCGATGATGTTTCTCAATGGCTACGACGGTTTGCTCTACGCCCTGGGCGTGTTGGCGGGCTGGCCGATCATCCTGTTCCTGATCGCTGAACGCCTGCGCAACCTCGGCAAATATACGTTCGCCGACGTGGTCTCTTATCGCCTGGAACAAACCCCGGTGCGCCTGACCTCGGCCTTCGGCACCCTGACCGTCGCGTTGATGTACCTGGTGGCGCAGATGGTCGGTGCCGGCAAATTGATCGAGTTGCTGTTCGGCATCGACTACCTCTACGCGGTGATGCTGGTCGGTGTGTTGATGGTGTTCTACGTGACCTTCGGCGGCATGCTCGCCACCACGTGGGTGCAGATCATCAAAGCGGTGATGCTGCTGTTCGGCACCACGTTCATGGCATTCATGGTGCTCAAGCATTTCGGCTTCAGCACCGAAGCGATGTTCGCCGGCGCCACTGCCGTGCACGCCAAGGGCAGCGCGATCATGGCGCCCGGTGGCTTGCTGTCGAACCCGATCGATGCAATCTCGCTGGGGCTGGGCATGATGTTCGGCACCGCTGGCCTGCCGCATATCCTGATGCGTTTCTTCACCGTCAGCGATGCCAAGGAAGCGCGTAAAAGCGTGTTCTACGCCACCGGTTTCATCGGTTACTTCTACTTGCTGCTGATCATCGTCGGCTTCGGCGCCATCGTCATGGTCGGCACCGATCCTGCGTTCCGCGATGCCAGCGGCGCGATCATCGGCGGCGGCAACATGATCGCCGTGCACCTGGCACAAGCCGTGGGCGGCAACCTGTTCCTCGGGTTCATCTCGGCGGTGGCCTTCGCCACCATTCTGGCGGTGGTTGCAGGCCTGGCGTTGTCCGGTGCCTCGGCGGTGTCCCACGATTTGTATGCCTGCGTGATGCGCAAGGGCCAGGCCACCGAGCAGCAGGAAATCCGCGTCTCGCGCATTGCCACGCTGTGCATCGGCGTGCTGGCGATCATCCTCGGCCTGCTGTTCGAATCGCAGAACATTGCGTTCCTTTCCGGCCTGGTGCTGGCCATCGCCGCGTCGGTGAATTTCCCGGTGCTGTTCCTTTCGATGTACTGGAAAGGCCTGACCACTCGCGGCGCGGTCACCGGCAGCCTGACGGGGCTGGTCTCGGCGATTGTCCTGCTGGTGCTGAGCCCGGCGGTGTGGGTCAACGTGTTGCATCACGACAAGGCGCTGTTCCCGTACTCCAACCCGGCGCTGTTTTCCATGAGCCTCGCGTTTTTCAGTGCCTGGCTGTTTTCGGTCACCGACACCTCGCCGCGAGCGGCCCTTGAGCGCGGCCGCTACCTGGCGCAGTTCATCCGTTCGATGACCGGCATCGGTGCCTCCGGCGCCAGCAAGCACTAATCACGACCGACTGATGGCAGGGAATAAAAACAATGAAGCCCGCACGTTCTGCACCCTACGAATCACTGTTTTCGCTGGCCGCCGCATTGAGCCTGCCCATGGTCGCCCCCAGCGCCATGGCCGACTTTATCGATGACAGCAAGGCCCGCATTGAAATGCGCAACCACTACATCAATCGCGATTTCCGTCAGGACAACGCCGCGCAATCCAAGGCTGAAGAATGGGCGCAGGGTTTCACCGCGCGCATCGAGTCCGGGTTCACCGACGGCACTTTAGGCTTCGGTCTCGATGCGTTGGGGGAGCTGGGATTGAAACTCGACTCCAGCCCGGATCGCCGTGGCACCGGGCTGCTGCCTTTCGGTCCGAAAAGCCATGAGCCGGCGGACGAGTTCAGCGAGTTGGGGCTGACCGGCAAGCTGCGGGTATCGAAAAGCGTGTTGAAGCTCGGCACCCTGCAACCCCTGCTGCCGGTGGCGACTTACAACGACACCCGCCTGCTCGGTTCGACCTTCGAAGGCGGCTTGCTGACCAGCCAGGAAATCAGTGGCCTGACGCTGAATACCGGGCGCCTGACCAAGGCCAACCTGCGGGATTCCTCCAGCAACGATGACATCGGTTACGCCGCCGCCAGCAGTGATCACTTCGACTTTGCCGGCGGCAGCTACGCGTTCAGTCCGCAACTGAACCTGAGCTATTACTACGGCAAGCTCGATCAGATTTATCGCCAGCAATTTGTCGGGTTGGTGCATACCCAGCCGCTGGGCAACGGTTTCAATCTGCGCAGCGACTTGCGCTATTTCGACAGCCGGGGCGACGGCGCCGAACGCGCCGGGCGCATCGACAACCGCAACTTCAACAGCATGTTCACCGTGTCCCACGGTGCCCACAAGGTCAGCGCCACGTACCAGCAATTGTCCGGCGACAGTGCCTTTCCGTTCCTCAACGGCGGCGATCCGTACGTGGTCAACCTGGTGACCTTCAACACCTACACCCGGGCCGACGAGGACTCCTGGCAGTTGCGTTACGACTACGACTTCGCGGCGCAAGGCATTCCCGGCCTGACCTTCATGACCCGCTACACCGACGGTCGCCACGTCAAGGCCGGCAGCGTCGACAACGGTCGTGAGCGCGAGCGCGACACCGACATCAGTTACGTCATCCAGAGCGGCGTGTTCAAGGACGTCAGCCTGCGCTGGCGCAACGTGACCTTCCGCTCCGGCAATGGCCTGAACACCGCCCTCGATGAAAACCGGCTGATCGTCGGTTACACCGTGGCGCTTTGGTAATCCCTGAAGGGCGCGGTTACCGCCGCGCCAACACCTTTCACAACCTGGAGGAATCGTGATGTCTCACGCCCCTACCCTGCAAAGTTTCATCGCCGGTCGCTGGATCGGCCAACACGGTGCCCAGGTGCTGCGCAGCGCCATCGACGGCCACGAGATTGCACGCACCCACGAGGAACGCCCGGACTTCGCCGAAGCCGTCGAGCACGGTCGTCGCCAAGGCATCAGCGGCTTGATGGCGCTGGACTTCCAGCAACGGGCGCAACGCCTCAAGGCACTGGCCTTGTACCTGAGCGAGCGCAAGGAACAGCTTTACGCGATCTCCCACCACAGCGGCGCCACCCGCGCCGACAGCTGGATCGATATCGAGGGCGGCAACAGCACGCTGTTCACCTACGCCAGCCTCGGCTCGCGGGAACTGCCGTCGGGCAACATCGTCCACGAAGGCCCGGCGATGCAGCTGAGCAAGCTCGGCACCTTCGCCGGCACGCACATTCTGGTGCCGCGCGGTGGTCTGGCGGTGCACATCAATGCGTTCAACTTCCCGATCTGGGGCATGCTGGAAAAATTCGCGCCGAGCTTTCTCGCCGGCATGCCGTGCATCGTCAAACCGGCCAGCGCCACCAGCTACCTGACCGAAGCCGTGGTGCGGCTGATGGACGAATCCGGCTTGCTGCCGGCGGGCAGCCTGCAACTGATCATCGGCAGCACCGGTGACTTGCTCGACCGCCTGCAAGGCCAGGACGTGGTGACGTTCACCGGTTCCGCCGACACCGCAGCCAAGTTGCGCGTCAATCCGAACCTGATCCGCAACTCGGTGCCGTTCAACGCCGAAGCCGACTCGCTGAACTGCGCGATCCTCGCCCCGGACGTGACCCCGGACGACGAAGAGTTCGAGCTGTTCATCAAGGAAGTCGCACGGGAAATGACCACCAAGGCCGGGCAGAAATGCACCGCCATCCGCCGCGCCATCGTGCCGGCCAAACACATCGATGCCGTCGCGACCCGTTTGCGCGACCGTCTGAAGAAAGTCGTGGTCGGCGACCCGTCGGTGGAAGGCGTGCGCATGGGTGCACTGGCCTCTCACGATCAGCAAAAAGACGTCGCCGAGCGCCTGGAAAGCCTGCTGCAAAGCAGCGACATGCTGTTTGGCGCTCGCGACGGTTTTGAGCCGCGTGGCGAAAACGTCAGCCAGGGTGCGTTCTTCGCGCCGACCCTGTTGCAGGCCCGCGACCCGCACGCTGAAGGCGGCGCGCACGACATCGAAGCGTTCGGCCCGGTCAGCACGCTGATGGCCTACGACGACCTCGACGAAGCATTGGCCCTGGCCGCGCGCGGCAAAGGCAGCCTGGTGGCGAGTCTGATCACCAAGGATCCGCAGATCGCCGCCAAAGCCATTCCTGTCGCGGCAGCCTGGCACGGTCGCTTGCTGGTGCTGGACCGCGAATCCGCCGCCGAATCCACCGGCCACGGCTCGCCCCTGCCACAACTCAAGCATGGCGGGCCGGGTCGTGCCGGTGGCGGTGAAGAGCTCGGTGGTCTGCGCGCGGTAAAACACTACCTGCAACGCGCCGCCGTGCAAGGCTCGCCGACCATGCTCGCCGCCGTCACCGGCGAATACGTGCGCGGCGCCAAGGTCATCGAGACCGAGGTGCATCCGTTCCGCCGGTTCTTCCAGGACCTGCAGATCGGCGAGTCGCTGCTGACCCACCGTCGCACCGTGACCGAGGCCGATCTGGTGAACTTCGGCTGCCTGTCCGGCGATCACTTCTACATGCACTTCGACGAGATCGCCGCCAAGGAATCGCAATTCGGCAAACGCATCGCCCACGGTTACTTCGTGCTGTCGGCGGCGGCCGGTCTGTTCGTCTCCCCGGCGCCGGGCCCGGTGCTGGCCAACTACGGCCTGGATACGTTGCGCTTCATCAACCCGGTGGGCATCGGCGACACCATCCAGGCGCGCCTGACCTGCAAACGCAAAATCGATCAGGGCAAAAAGAGCCCGCAGGGCATTCCGCAGGGCGTGGTGGCATGGGACGTGGAAGTCACCAACCAGCTGGGTGAACTGGTCGCCAGTTACGACATCCTCACCTTGGTCGTCAAACGCGAGGATTAACGCAGGCCTGTAGACGCTGGCTTGCCGGCGATGACGTCCGCATGATCGATGCCAATCCAAAGGCCCCATCGCCAGCAAGCCGGCTCCTACAAGGGGTTTGTGTGAACGCCAGTTTCAACGTTCACACCGATCCACTGTAGGAGCCGGCTTGCTGGCGATGACGGCCGCATGATCGATGCACATCCCAAGGCCCCATCGCCGGCAAGCCGGTTCCTACAAGGGGCTTTCTGTGAGTTCCTGTTACAACGCCTTCGCACTGGGTTTTGCCAGTGACTGTGCGTTTATTGCCTTCTTCAAGGACATGACCGGCATCACCCCTGGCCACTGGCGAAAATAAGCACCTGACGATCGGCAGCAGAAATTAATTGCGACCAAATATTACATACGTCATATTACGTACGTAATTAAACGCCGATTCCCACAGGTAATCCTCCATGACCAGCATGCCCAGCCTTGAACCCGACGTTGCCGTTGCGGTGAGCACACCCAAGCCTCCCCTGCTCAAGCGCCTGATCCTGCTGACGCTGGCCATTGCTGCCCTGATATGTGCAGGCCTTTACGCCACCCATTGGTGGACCGCCGGGCGTTTCATCGAAGAAACCGACGACGCCTACATTGGCGGCGACGTGACGGTGATCGGGCCGAAGGTCGCGGGTTACATCGAAGAGGTGATGGTCAGCGACAACCAGAAAGTGAAGGCCGGCGATGTGCTGATCCGTCTCGATTCCCGTGACTACCGCGCCAACCTGGCCAAGGCCGAAGGCGCGGTGGCTGCGCAAGAAGCCTTGCTGGCCAACCTCGACGCCACCGAGCAACTGCAACACGCAGTGATCGGTCAGGCCCGCGCAGGAATCGATGCCACCGGCGCTGAAACCGCCCGCTCGCGGGACGACAATGCACGCTACAAACGCCTGGTCGGCAGCAACGCTGTCTCCGTGGAAAGTGCGCAACGGGCCGACGCCACCTTCAAGACCGCCCAGGCGCTGAGTGCTCGGGCCCAGGCTGAACTGCTGGCGGCGCAACGCCAATTGAACGTGATCGACACCCAGAAACAGCAAGCACGTGCCGCGCTGATGCAGGCCCGGGCCGAACGAGACCTGGCGCAATTGAACGTCGGCTACACCGAGTTGCGCGCACCGATGGATGGCGTGATCGGCAATCGCCGGGCGCGGGTCGGTGCTTATGCACAGGCCGGTTCGCAGCAGTTGTCGGTGGTGCCGGCCAGCGGGCTGTGGGTCGATGCCAACTTCAAGGAAGACCAACTGGCGCACATGACACCGGGCCAACCGGTGATCATTCACGCCGACGTGCTCTCGGGGCAGGTATTCCACGGGCACCTCGATAGCCTCGCGCCAGCCAGCGGTTCGCAGTTCAGCGTGTTGCCACCGGAAAACGCCACCGGCAACTTCACCAAAATCGTGCAGCGAGTGCCGGTGCGGATCGTGCTCGATCCTGCCGACGGCGTGCTCGGGCATCTGCGTCCGGGCCTGTCGGTGACCGCTGAAGTCGACACACGCAAGGAACCTGAAACGCCTGCCGTGGCCAGCGCGCCATGAGCCGCGCCCTCGCCGTCCCCGCACAGCCGTTCAACGCCGCGAACATGGCGACGGCGACCAAGGTGTTCGCCTTCGCCACCATGTGCATCGGCATGTTCATTGCCCTGCTGGATATCCAGATCGTCTCGGCTTCATTGCGCGATATCGGCGGCGGACTTTCGGCAGGCACTGACGAAACGGCGTGGGTGCAGACCAGCTACCTGATCGCCGAAATCATCGTGATTCCGCTGTCCGGCTGGCTCTCCCGCGTATTCTCGACCCGCTGGCTGTTCTGCGCATCCGCGGTGGGTTTCACCCTGGCCAGCCTGCTCTGCGGCGCGGCCTGGAACATTCAGAGCATGATCGCCTTCCGCGCCCTGCAAGGGTTTCTTGGCGGCTCGATGATCCCGCTGGTGTTCACCACGGCGTTCTTTTTCTTCACCGGCAAACAACGGGTGATCGCCGCCGCGACCATCGGCGCAGTGGCGTCCTTGGCACCGACACTGGGACCGGTGATTGGTGGCTGGATCACCGACGTTTCCTCCTGGCACTGGCTGTTCTACATCAACCTGGTGCCGGGGATTTTTGTTGCGGTGGCGGTGCCGATGCTGGTGAAGATCGATCAGCCGGAACTGTCGCTGCTCAAGGGCGCCGACTATTTGAGCATGGTGTTTCTGGCACTGTTTCTCGGCTGCCTGGAATACACCCTCGAAGAAGGCCCGCGCTGGAACTGGTTCAGTGACCGCACGATTCTGACCACCGCATGGATCAGCGGCCTGGCGGGCCTGGCGTTCATCGGCCGGACCTTGCACGTGGCCAACCCGATCGTCGATTTGCGCGCCCTCAAAGACCGCAACTTCGCCCTCGGCTGCTTCTTCTCGTTTGTCACCGGGATCGGCCTGTTTGCCACGATTTACCTGACGCCGCTGTTTCTCGGTCGGGTGCGGGGTTATGGCGCGCTGGACATTGGTCTGGCGGTTTTCTCCACCGGGGTGTTCCAGATCATGGCGATTCCGCTGTACGCCTTTCTGGCCAACCGCATCGATCTGCGCTGGGTCATGATGACCGGCCTTGGGTTGTTCGCTTTGTCGATGTGGGATTTCAGCCCGATCACCCATGACTGGGGAGGCAAGGAATTGATGCTGCCGCAAGCGCTACGCGGAATTGCCCAGCAATTGGCGGTGCCGCCGGCGGTCACCTTGACCCTCGGCGGCTTGGCACCGGCGCGACTCAAACACGCTTCCGGGCTGTTCAACCTGATGCGCAACCTGGGCGGAGCCATTGGCATCGCCGCCTGCGCGACGATCCTTAATGACCGCACCAACCTGCACTTCACACGATTGGCGGAAAACCTCAACAGCACCAACGAAGCCCTGAATCAATGGCTTTCCCAGGTCGGCAACAACTTCGCCACGCTCGACCAAAGCGGTGACGCGGGTGTCACCGCCAGCCTGCACCAGTTATGGCTGCTGACCTACCGCGAAGCGCAGACGCAAACCTACGGCGATGCGTTTCTGATGATCATGGTCTGCTTCATCATCGCCACGGCGATGGTGCCCTTGATGCGCAAGGTGCAACCACCGGCCGCGCCTTCAGCGGACGCTCACTGATCAGGCCTGAGGCGTTTTACGGAAGCCTACGGCCAGACGGTTCCAGCTATTGATGGTGGAAATCGCCACGGTCAGGTCGACCATTTCCTTGGGGCTGAACTGCGCAGCGACCACTTCGTAGTCTTCGTCCGGAGCGTGGGTCAGGCTCAGTTGGGTCAGGGACTCGGTCCAGAGCAACGCAGCACGTTCGCGCTCGGTGAAGAACGGCGCCTCGCGCCAGGCGGTCACGGCGAACAGGCGACGCGGGGTTTCGCCGCCCTTGATCGCATCGGCGGTGTGCATGTCGATGCAGAAGGCGCAGCCATTGATTTGCGAAGCACGCAACTTGACCAGTTCGATCAGGGTCTTTTCCAGCGGCAGCTTCGAAACGGCGGTTTCCAGGGCGATCATGGCTTTGAGGGCATCAGGGGACGCGGTGTAGAAATCGATACGGGGTTTCATGGCAGGCTCCGGGAGCAAGTGGGGGTGGAGCTAAGTTAGTCCCGCAGGCCGGCTGCTGGAATATCCAATTTCTCAAAAGTCGAGTAGACCGCCGCCGCCCTTGTAGGAGCCGGCTTGCTGGCGATGCGGGCAACTCGGAGCAAATTGATGAGTGAGGTGATGCTATCGCCAGCAAGCCGGCTCCTACAGGGGGGCGAAAAATAGTCTGTCGGGCGGATTGCCAGCACTCGGTCCTCACCACTAGAATGCGATCAATTCTTAATTGCATCAGGCTAGGACGCCGGAAAAGAGTATCAGCCCCCCATGTCGTCAGCCGACCAGCCTTTGAACCAGCAAATCCATACCCTCTACAGCGAACACCACGGTTGGCTTCAGGGATGGCTGCAGCGAAAACTCGGTAATCGCTGCGACGCGGCGGACCTGGCCCACGATACGTTCCTGCGTTTGCTGACCCGGCAAGTCGTCAAGCCCTGGGGCAGCGAGCCCCGGGCACTGCTGACGCACATCGCCAAGGGCCTGGTGATTGATCGCTGGCGTCGACAGGACATCGAACGCGCTTATCTGGAGACCATTGCCCACCTGCCAGCCACAGAGGTGCCATCACCGGAAACCCGCCTGCTGATTCTCGAAACCCTGATGCGCATCGAAGCGCTGCTGCGCGAATTGCCGGCCATCACTCGCGAAACCTTTCTGCTGTCACAGATCGAAGGGCTGACCTACCACCAGATCGCCGCACGCCTGAATGTGTCGCTGATCACCGTCAAACGGCACATGCGCACTGCGTTCATTACCTGCCTGAGTGTCGCCTGATGAATTCGTCGATGATCAACCCGCACATTCTCGGCGAAGCCGCCGACTGGCTGGTGCAGTTGCATTCAGGCAGCGCGACGCCGTCCGACCATCACGCCATTGCCCAATGGCGCAATCGCAGTGCCGAACATGCGCTGGCCTGGCAACGGGCCGAAGCGCTGCTCGGAGAATTTCGCAGTGTGCCGGCCAACCTGGCCATCCAGACCCTCCAGCGAGCGGCACGCAAGGATGGTCTGAGCCGCCGCCAGACCCTCACGCGTATTGGCTTGCTGCTGATGGCCGGCCCCTTGGGCATCGCCTCGCAACACGCGTCCTGGCAACAATGGACCGCCGATCAGCGCACGGCAGTGGGCGAACAGAAAAACCTGCAACTGCCCGATGGCAGTCAGGTGCTGCTCAACACCGAAAGTGCGGTGGACATTGCCTTTACCCCGCGTGAACGCCGAGTGGTGCTGCTGGATGGCGAAGTGTTGATCAGCACCGCCAAGGATCCCGGCGCCCGGCCCTTTATCGTCGAAACCCCGCAAGGCATCGCCCGTGCGCTGGGTACGCGGTTTTGCGTGCGCATCACTGGCTCGAGAAGCCAGGTGTCGGTGCTCGAAGGGCTGGTGGAAGTCACGCCGCAGTTGCTCCAGCAGAGCACGACGCTCAAGGCCGGTGAGCGTCAGAGCTTCAAGCTCAATCGCCTCGACCCGCTCGAACCTTTCGACACCAGCGCCCTGGCCTGGGACAAGGGCATGTTGCTGGCGAGCAATATGCGCCTGGACGAATTGCTCGGCGAATTGAGCCGCTATCGCCCCGGCGTGTTGCGTTGTCATGCGGATGTCGCGGGGTTGCGGGTGTCGGGGGCGTTTTCCTTGCGTGACACCGATGCCAGCCTGCGTCTGCTCAGCGATACGTTGCCGCTGAAAATCAGCAGCCTGACCCGCTACTGGCTGTCGGTCGAGCCCCGGGCCTGAGTGCGCTGAAAAACTATTTCACAGTCCCCTGATACCTTTCCGCGTTTCGTTCGGTGTGTGGATAGACCTCTTCAATTCCACGCGCTCGACAGGAACGCCGAATGACTTCAACACCGCTGCACCGCCCCGCCGATTTCCCGCTCAAGGCCCTGAGCCTGAGCATTGCCCTGGCCTTTACCGCGATGCTGCCGATCAACAGCCATGCCGCTGACACCGTCAGCGAAAGTGCCAGCCGCAACGTCGATATCGGGCCGGGCTTGCTCAGTCATACCCTGGCGCAATTCGCCGTGGCGGTCGGCGTGCCGTTGTCGTTCGATCCGGCGCAACTGGGCAATCGCCAGAGCCCGGGATTGCAAGGCAACTACAGCGTGCAGTCAGGCTTCGCGCAATTGCTTGAGGGCAGCGGTTTCGAGTTGATCAGCACGGGCGGAAACGGTTACACCGTGGCGCCGCGAGTCGCTGCCAACGGTGCGCTGGAGCTGGGCGCCACCAGCGTCAGCGCCCTGCGCGACGACAACGCGGACACCTACGGTGGCGGTCAGGTCGCCAAGGTTGCGCAGATCGGCATGCTCGGTAACCAGGCCTTGAAAGACCTGCCCTTCAGCGTCACCAGCTACACCGCCAAAACCATCGCCGACCAGCAAGCGCAGACCGTGGGCGATGTGTTGCTCAACGACGCTTCGGTTCGGCAGTCCGCCGGCTTTGGCAACTTCTCCCAGGTGTTCGTGATCCGCGGTTTGCCGCTGCTGTCCGATGACATTTCCTATAACGGTCTTTACGGCATCCTGCCCCGGCAGATCATCGCCACCGAAGCGCTGGAACGGGTCGAGTTGTTCAAGGGACCGAACGCTTTTGTGAATGGTGTTACGCCCAGCGGCAGCGGGATTGGCGGTGGCGTCAACCTGCAACCCAAACGCGCCAACGATGCGCCGACCCGCAGCGTCACCCTCGATTACAGCGACGATGGCCGGGTCGGCGGGCATCTGGACCTGGGCCAGCGCTTTGGCGAAGACAACCGATTCGGCGCGCGGGTCAATCTGCTGCAACGCGAAGGCGCCACCGCCGTCGATGACGAAGACCGTCGCTCGTCGCTGATCAGCGTCGGCCTGGACTACCGAGGTGATCGCCTGCGGGTGTCGACGGACCTGGGCTATCAGAAACAGGTGATCAATCAGGGCCGCTCGGTGATCTATGTCGATTCGACCTTGAGCAAAGCGCCCAAGGTGCCGGATGCCAACGCCGGTTACGCACAGAGCTGGAGCTACTCGCAACTGGAAGACACCTTCGGCATGGCCCGCGCCGAGTACGACCTCAGTGACAACTGGACCGCCTACGTGTCCGGCGGCGCCAAACACACGCGGGAAAACGGCGTGTATTCGTCGCTGACCGTCACCGACCTCAACGGCAATGCCCGGGGCGGCATGCTTTACTCGCCTCACGACGAGGACAACAAAAGCCTGATGACCGGCCTCAACGGCCACTTGAACACCGGGCCGATCAGTCACCAATTGAACCTGGGCCTCGCGGGTATCTGGGGCCAGCAACGCTCGGCGTTCGAAACCATAGGAACCGCCACGCGCTACAGCACCAACCTCTACGACGTCACGGACAAGCCGCGCCCAAGCCCCACTTCGTTTGCCAGCGACATTCACGACCCGCGCATCGTCGGCAAGAACACCCTGCGCAGCGCGGCGGTGTCCGACACCCTGGGCTTCATCGATGATCGCGTCTTGCTCACCCTCGGCGTACGGCGCCAGACGCTCAACGTCGACGGCTGGAACACCACCACCGGCGCGCGCACCTCAAGCTACGAAGAGTCGATCACCACGCCGGTCTATGGCCTGGTGATCAAGCCGTGGGAACACGTTTCGTTCTACGCCAACCGCATCGAAGGCCTGGCCAAGGGGCCCACGCCACCGACCAGCGCGATCAACCGCGACGAGACCTTCGCCCCGGTGCGCAGCAAGCAAATCGAAGCCGGCGTGCGCCTGGACATGGACACCTATGGTGCTAGCCTGGGCGTGTACCGCATCGAACAACCGTCGAGCTACACCCAGGACGGGATCTTCCGGGTCGATGGCGAGCAGCAAAACAAAGGCGTGGAGTTGAACGTCTACGGCGAGCCGCTCGATGGCCTGCGCCTGTTAAGCGGCGCGACGCTGATGAAGACCGAAATCGAAGGCAGCACCAACGGGGTCAACGATGGCAACCGCGCCGTCGGCGTACCGCGTTTTCAACTCAACGTCGGGGCGGATTGGGACGTGCCGGGGATTGAAGGCGCGGCGCTCAGTGCGCGGATGCTGCGCACCGGCGGGCAATACCTGAACGCCGCCAACACCCAGAGCATTCCGGCGTGGAACCGCTTTGATGTGGGGTCGCGGTATGCCTTCAAGATGGATGAGAAGTACATCACCTTGCGCGCCAATCTGGAGAACGTGGCGAACAAGGCCTATTGGGCTTCGGCGAATGGCGGGTACCTGACGCAGGGGACGCCGCGGACGCTGAAGGTGTCGGCGACGCTGGATTTCTGATTGTTTGTGGTGAGGCCAATATTGCCTTCGCGGGCAAGTCGGGTCGCCGCACCGCTCGCTCCTACAGGGGATTGAGTCGTACCTGTAGGAGCGAGGCTTGCTCGCGAACCGCGAAGCGGCCATCCAACACCAACCACTAAGCCCGACTGCGCAACCACTGCAAAAACCCCTTCTTCTCCACCACCTTCGGCGTTTCCTGGGTCAACGTCTGTGCCTTGTGCAAACGGAAATCCAGCAACGCCTTCATCGCTTCGCCGATGTCATGCCGCGCATCCAGGCACGGTTTGAGGTAGTCCTTTTCGATCCGGTACAGGCTGCAAGCGGTCTTGGCGCTGAAGTCCGCCGGCAGCGCCGTGTCCGACAGGATCCCGCCCTCGCCGATCACCTCGCCCGGCCCCATGCGCCCGGACTCGAACTTGCCCCCGGCGCGGCTCAGCGCCACCGAGACCACGCCGGATTCGATGATGAACAGATGATCGCTGACCTCCCCCGCCGGCAGGATCATTTCCCCGGCGCGGAAGTTTTGCAGGGTCATGTGCTGGCTGAAGGTTTCTTTTTCTTCCTGACGCAAAGTCGAAAAAATCGCCGAGCTTTCCAGCAACGCCCGTGGCCGCGACAGGTTCACCGGTGCATTCGATTCGACGCTGGACAACAGGCTCACGCCGGATGCCTGCAAGTGCCGGAACGCCAGATCGAACAGTAGATTGCGCACCATGCGCTTCTGGTCCATCGAGACCACGAAGCCGCTGATTTCGTATTCCACGCCGGTGGCGCTCGAACCTTTGAGCGCGACACACGGCGCCGGCTTGGTCAGCAGGTATCGGCACCCCTCCATCGCCCGTTCCAGCGCATCGATCACCGTTTGCGGACGTGCGTGCGGGCTCAACTGCAAGCTGATCGACACGCCGAAAATGTCGCTCGGCCGGCTGAAGTTGATGATCTTGGCCTTGGCCGCCAGCGAGTTGGGGATCACCGCCATGCTGCCCTGGGACGTTTGCAGGCGCGTGGCGCGCCAATCGATGTCGGTGACCCGACCTTCGGTGCCGTCGATGGAGATCCAGTCATCCAGTTGATAGGGTTTGGTGGTGTTGAGGACGATCCCCGAGAACACGTCGCTGAGGGTGCTTTGCAACGCCAGGCCGACGATGATCGCCAACGCGCCGGACGTCGCCAGCACGCCTTTGACCGGCAGGTCGAGCACGTACGCCAGGGCCGCGATGATCGCGATCAGGAAAATCACCGCGCCCAGCAAATCCTGGAGCAGGCGACCGGTGTGCCCGACCCGTTGCATCATCCCTGCGCCGATCAACACCGTCAGGGTGCGCGCGCCGAACAGCCACCAGCCAATCTGCAAGCCGGTCGCCGCCAGGTGCAACGGCACGTTGTCCGCCCAGGGCGCGGGCTCCAGAGGGTTCAGGCCTTCGTTGAACAACAGGATGCTGAACAACGTGAAAATCAGCAGCCGCACCAACAGTTTCCAGTTGCTGCCACTGGCACTGATCAAGCGCCACAGCCCCAGATCGATGATGATCAGGATCAGGGCACAGACCAGCGGGTGATTGGTAAGCAGTGACAGCATCAAGCAACTCCAGCCATGTACGGATGGGCACAGTGTAGGAGCAAACGCAGGCTTGAGAACAACACAAAAACCTGTAGGAGCCGGCTTGCTGGCGATGGCGGTCTGACAGTCACTCAATTGTTGACTGCTCTACCGCTATCGCCAGCAAGCCGGCTCCTACAGGGGTGATGTGTGTCAGTGATTATTTGCTATTGGTCAGCGTGTTGTAGCTGGTCATCAGGTTGCGGTAGTCCGGGATGTGGTTGGAGAACAGGGTCGCCAGGCCTTCCACGTCGTTGCGCCAGTCGCGATGCAGCTCGCAGGCCAGGCCGAACCAGGTCATCAATTGCGCGCCGGAGGACGACATGCGGTCCCAGGCCGATTGGCGGGTCAGCTCGTTGAACGTGCCGGAAGCGTCCGTCACCACAAACACGTCAAAACCTTCCGCCAGTGCCGACAGCGCCGGGAATGCCACGCACACCTCGGTCACCACGCCGGCGATGATCAGTTGCTTCTTGCCGGTGGCCTTGATCGCCTTGACGAAGTCTTCGTTGTCCCAGGCATTGATCTGGCCAGGACGGGCGATGTACGGCGCATCCGGAAACAGCGCTTTGAGCTCGGGCACCAGCGGGCCGTTGGGGCCGGTTTCGAAACTGGTGGTGAGGATGGTCGGCAATTTGAAGTACTTGGCCAGGTCGGCCAGGGCCAGCACGTTGTTCTTGAAACGGTCCGGTTCGATGTCCCGCACCAGAGACAGCAGGCCCGCCTGATGATCCACCAACAGAACGGCGGCGTTATCCTTGTCGAGACGTTTGTAAGAAGTAGTCATTTCAGTAGTCCTCGCGTGTTATCGATGCCGAGTGGAAATCGGCGTGGGGTACTCGGTTAGCGCTGGGAATCCAGCACTTCGTGTTCGTTCGCCACTTGCTGGGCCTTGAGGTAACTCTCGATCAGCAATTGATAATGCGGCATGGCCTGGGCGTAGACAGCCGCCCACTGCTCGGCATCCGGACGGTTCCACGAGCCTTGCAGCTCAGAGAGCGTAGCCATGATGTCGATCGGCACCACCCCGGCTTGTGCCAAACGGGCAATCGTCAGATCAGTGGCCAGTTTCGAGTGGTTGCCGGAAGCATCGACCACGGCAAACACTTTGTAGCCTTCATGCACCGCCGCAATGGACGGGAACGCCAGGCATACGCTGGTCAGGGTGCCGGCGATCACCAGGGTTTTCTTGCCGGTGGCTTTGACTGCCGCGTGAAACTCGGCATTGTCCCAGGCGTTGATTTCACCTTTGCGCGCCACGTATTGAGCATGCGGCGCGGCTTCGTGGATTTCCGGAATCAACGGTCCGTTCGGTCCTTGCGGTACGGAAGCGGTGGTGATCACCGGCATCTTCAGCAGTGTCGCGGCTTTGGCCAGGGCAATGGCGTTGGCGCGCAGTTGCGGTACGTCCATGTCCTTGACGATCTGGAACAATCCGCTCTGGTGGTCGATCAACAGCATCGCGCTGTCGTCGGGATCGATGATCGGTTTTTGGCCATTGAAGTTGGCCGCGTTGACGGTACTCATGTGCGTCTCCTCTTTATTTCAGGCAACAGCCATCCCTGGCCCCGGAACCGGCCTACGCATCCTGTGTAGAGCGGGTTGTTGAACCTGTAGGGTTAACCGTGCATCCGGCCGAACCGACCGGACTGGAAGTCAGCAAAGGCCTGGTGAATCTCTTGCTCGCTGTTCATCACGAACGGGCCGTGGCCGACGATGGGTTCGTCGATCGGCTCGCCGCTGAGCAGCAACACGACGGCGTCGTTATTGGCTTCCAGGCTGATCTGATGGCCATTGCGTTCGAACAACGCCAACTGCCCTTCGCGCACCAGCTCCAGGCCGTTGACCTGAACCGTGCCACGCAGCACCACCAGTGCGGTGTTGCGACCTTCATGCAGATCGAGGGTCAGCAACTTGCCGCCGTTGAGGCGCAAGTCCCAGACATCGACCGGGGTGAATGTCCGCGCCGGGCCGGTGTGGCCGTCGAATTCGCCGGCGATCAAGCGCAGGCTGCCGGCCTCGTCCTTGAGCGGGATGCTCGGAATGTCGCCGTCGAGAATCGTCTGGTAACCGGCGTCGGCCATTTTGTCTTTGGCCGGCAGGTTGACCCACAGCTGGACCATTTCCAGGGTACCGCCGGTTTTGGCGAAGCCTTCGGAGTGGAACTCTTCGTGGAGAATCCCCGAGGCGGCGGTCATCCATTGCACATCACCCGGGCCGATCTTGCCGCCGCTGCCGGTGGAGTCGCGGTGCTCCAGTTCGCCCTTATAAACGATAGTCACGGTTTCGAAACCGCGGTGCGGATGCTGACCAACGCCACGACGCTCGGTGGTCGGGGTGAATTCAGCAGGGCCGGCGTGATCCAGCAGCAAAAACGGGCTGATGTGTTTGCCCAGGTTGTCGTAGGAAAACAGCGTACGAACCGGAAAACCGTCGCCGACCCAATGGGTCCGTGGGCTGGTGTAGATGCCGATGATGTTTTTCATGCTGCCTCCGAAATCTGTGGTTTGACGCGATGGACAAAGCTTAAAACCGAACCCTTTGGTGCGCTAGACTGCAAAAATCAGCCTTAGCGTTCTATATGGAGAACGATGGTGGAAGACCTCAACACCCTCTACTACTTCACCCAAGTGGTGGAACATCAGGGTTTCGCTGCGGCCGGCCGCGCGTTGGACATGCCCAAATCGAAGCTCAGCCGACGCATCGCCGAGCTCGAAGAGCGCCTAGGTGTGCGTCTGTTGCACCGCACCAGCCGGCATTGTTCGCTGACCGAAATCGGCCAGGCGTATTACCAGCGTTGCCTGGCCATGCGCGTGGAAGCGGAAAGCGCCGCCGAACTGATCGAGCGCAACCGCTCCGAACCGCAAGGCCTGGTGCGCATCAGTTGCCCGACCGCGCTGCTCAACTCCTGGGTCGGGCCGATGCTGACCCGCTACATGCTCAAATACCCGTTGGTGGAGTTGTTCATCGAGAGCACCAACCGCCGGGTCGACCTGATCCACGAGGGTTTCGACATTGCCTTGCGCGTGCGCTTTCCGCCGCTGGAGAACACCGACATGGTGATGAAGGTGCTGGGCAACAGCACCCAATGCCTGGTGGGTAGCCCGGCCTTTGCCGAACGCTTGTCGACGCCCGCCTCCCCGGCCGACCTCAGCGGTTTGCCCAGCGTGCACTGGGGCGCGGCGCAGCGTGAATATCAGTGGGAATTATTCGGCGCGAACGGCGCCAGCGCGCTGATTCGACACGCGCCACGCATGGTCACCGATGACTTGCTGGCCCTGCGCCACGCGGTGCTCGCGGGGATTGGCGTCGCGCACCTGCCCAGCGTGGTGGTGCGCGATGACATTGCCGCCGGACGCCTCGTCGAACTGGTGCCGGGCTGGGCGCCCAAGTGCGGGATCGTCCATGCGATCTTCCCCTCTCGCCGTGGGTTACTGCCGTCGGTGCGGACGTTGATCGACTTTCTCGGTGAGGAATTCAGCTACTCCGATATTGCTTGAGGAACGCGACACGCGGGGCTGGCGGAGTTTTTATTTCGGACATAATATCAGCGCAGATTACAACCATAATATCTGCGCCCGTCCGAGGACACTGAACATGCAAAGCCCCAACCGAGAAGCCACCCTCGCCCAATGGATCGTTCAGGAAGACGCCATGCGCGCACGTCTGGCCGGGCCCGGCAGCCTGTCGCTGGCCGAGGTCAGCGCGCTGTCGCCGGCCGAGTTCTTCGAGGGCATCGGCAACGGTGAACTGCCCTCGCCGCCGATTGGCACGCTGATGGATTTCATCCCTATCGAATGGTCGGCCGGGCTGTTCATCTTCCAGGGCACGCCGGACGCCCGGCATTACAACCCGCTGGGCAGCGTGCATGGCGGCTATGCGGCGACCTTGCTGGATTCGTGCATGGGCTGCGCGATTCATACGCAGCTGAAAAAGGGCCAGGGGTATACGACGCTGGATCTGCGCATCAGTTATGTCCGCGCGTTGACCGGCGCCAGCGGACCGGTGCGGGCCGAGGGCAAGATTGTGCACCTGGGGCGCTCGACGGCGCTGGCCGAGGGGCGGATTTATGATGTGGATGGGCGGTTGTATGCGACGGGGTCGACCACCTGCATGATTCTTGAGGCTCGGGGGTAAGGTTTTAGACCGAGTCGTTGCCTTCGCGGGCAAGCCTCGCTCCTACAGGGGGAGCGGCGCACTTTTGTAGGAGCGAGGCTTGCCCGCGAAGGGGCCAGACCGGACACCATCAATTTCGCAGACATCCCACTATTCATGACTTGCGGTAAACATTGCTTTGCCCATCCAGCGGTTTTTCTCAAGGATGCAGGCACGGATACTCGTGCCCATTCCCACTGCAACCCCTGGAGTCATTGATGTCTATTCCCGCATTCGGTCTTGGTACGTTTCGCTTGCAAGGCCAGGTGGTCATTGATTCGGTGAGCACTGGCCTGGAACTGGGCTACCGCGCCATCGATACCGCGCAAATCTACGAGAACGAAGCCGAGGTCGGCGAGGCCATCGCAGCCAGCGGCATTGCCCGTGAAGAACTGTTCATCACCAGCAAGATCTGGGTCGCCAACTTCGCCAAGGACCGCTTGATCGACAGCCTCAAAGAGAGCCTGCAAAAACTGCAGACCGACTACCTCGACCTGACGCTGATCCACTGGCCATCACCGGAAAACCAGGTGCCGGTCGAAGAATTCATGGGCGCGTTGCTCGAAGCCAAAAAACTCGGATTGACCCGGCAGATTGGCGTCTCCAACTTCACCGTCGACCTGATGAAGCAAGCCATCGCCGCCATCGGTGCCGAGCACATCGCCACCAACCAGATCGAACTGCACCCGTACCTGCAAAACCGCAAGGTCGTCGAGTTCGCGCAGAGCCAGGACATCCAGATCACCTCCTACATGACCCTGGCCTACGGCGAAGTGCTGAAAGACCCGGTCATCCAGCAGATTGCCGAGCGCCTGCAAGCAACGCCTGCGCAAGTCACCCTGGCCTGGGCCATGCAATCGGGTTACGCGGTGATCCCGTCATCCACCAAACGCGCCAACCTGGAAAGCAACCTCAAGGCCTGCGCCCTGACCCTGAGCGACGCCGACATGGCACTGATCGCCGGCCTTGAACGCGCCCACCGCCTGACCAGCCCCAAAGGCATCGCGCCGAACTGGGATTAAGCGTCAGCCTCGCGCCAGCTGTTCGTCGAGGCGCCTCATGGTCTTAGCCAGCTGATCGACGGCTTTGTCGATCAGCTCTGGATGGCCATCACCGCAGGCACGCTCGAGGTCCTCGCAGCATTCGATCAGACTGACCGCCCGCACCATCAGCGCCCCGCCCTTGATGCGGTGCGCCAACTTACGCAGGGCATGCTGTTCGCCACTGGCGTGGGCCTTGAGCAACTCGTCCCGATCCGTGCGATTGGTCGCGGCCAGGTCACTCAGCAGTTGATTGATCAGCTCGTAGTCCTCGCCGACGTAACGCTCCAGACCGCTCAAGTCGATGTCGGCGGTTGAGGGTGTTTCGATTTCGAGGGGCGGCACCGCGCCATCGGCAAACCTGGACGCCAACCAGGCGCCCAGATCCGCCAGGCGGATCGGCTTGAACAGGCAGTCGTCCATCCCCGCTTCCAGGCAACGGGCCTTCTCCTCGGGCTGCGCATTGGCGGTCAACCCCAGAATCAGGATCGGTTGCAATCCCTGAGTCCGCTCTTCATCGCGGATGGCCCCGGCCAACTCATAACCGCTGAGCACCGGCATGTTGCAGTCGGTAATCAGCACATCAAATTCATATTCGCGCCATCGATCAAGACCTTGCTGGCCATCCTCGGCGTCCATCACCCGGTGGCCCAGGTAGCTCAACTGCCGTGAGAGCAGCAATCGATTGGCCGGGTAATCATCGACCACCAGAATGGTCAGCGGCCGGGTCTGCGCCTGTTCCTCACGGTCGGGTGACTCGCTGGACGGCAACGGTTGCAACGCGGGCAGATCCAGGCAGACATCAATCCGCGTGCCCTTCCCCAACACGCTGGCAAGCTGCAATTGACCGCCCATCATTTCGCACAACGTGCTGCTGATCACCAACCCCAGACCTGAGCCGTTTCGACCTGTTTGCTGGCTGTTTTGCGCCTGCACAAACGGGCTGAACAGTCGCTGCCGATCGATTTCGCTGATACCGATGCCTGTGTCTTCAATGCGCACCGAGACCGCCAGTTGCCCGACTGCACGGGGCTCGACCCGCAGCGTCAGGCGCACTTCACCTTCTTCGGTGAACTTGATCGCGTTGCTCAGCAGATTGGACAGCACCTGCTTGAAACGCGTGGGGTCGATCAACACGTCGGCTTCGCTGTGCTCGCCCAAGTCGACGCGCCACTCCAGGTTCTTCTGCCGGGCCAGGCCTTCAAATACCCGGCACACCGATTCGACCAGCGTGCGCAGGTTGGCCCGTTCCGGCGTCAGGGACAAATGCCCGGACTCGATGCGGGCGATGTCCAGAATGTCGCCAATCAACGCCAGCAATTGTTGCCCGGCATTGGCCGCCACCTCGATGGCCGACCGGTCGGTGACGCCTTCATCCGCTCGCTTCAGCGCCAGTTCGAGCATGCCAAGCAGCGCATTCATCGGCGTGCGGATCTCATGGCTCATGGTCGCCAGAAACGTGGTCTTGGCACGGTTCGCCTCATCCGCCGCGTCCTTGGCGTCCTGCAGTTGACTGAGCAATTGCTGACGCAGGCGGATCTGCCGGCGCTGCCAGGCGATCCACGCCAGCGCCAGCAACAGCAAGGCGCCGGCACCGACAAAGGCCTGGAGAATGTCCTGCCGGTGACGCAGCCAGAAGCTCTGTTCAACCATCAGGTCATTGCGCCAATAACCGGTCATTTCATCGATTTCTTCAGGGGAGATACTCAGCAGTGCCTTGTCCAGGATCGAATGCAGCTCAACGGCCTCGCGACCGGTCGCCAGGGTGCTGCGGGCCGGATCGGTGCCGACGGTGCTGGTCACTTGCAGGCGGTCGCGGTATTGCCGGGAAATCATGATCCGGGCACCGATCAACGAGTTGATGGCGCCGTCCGTCCTGCCCTGGGCGACCATTTCCATCCCGTCCGCGGTCAACGGCGCAGTGACCAGTTCGACCTGCGGAAAATGCTGGCGAATGAATTCCCCGGCACTGTTACCCTGGGTGATGGCCAGTTTTTTGCCCGCCATCTCATCCAGTGTCCGCGGACTGTCGGATGCAATGCGGGTCACCAGCACATTCGGGCTGGTCAGAAACGGCCGGGTAAATCGCAGTTCTGTTTCACGCTCAATGCTGGGGCTGATCCCGGCGACCACGTCAACATGACCGCTCCTGATCCACTCGAACAATTCGGCCACTGACCGGGTTGGCTGAATGTCGAATTTCAAACCTGTACGCAAACTGATTTTCGCCAGCACATCGATGCTGATGCCCCGGTAATTGCCCCCGTCATCGACGAAGGAAATCGGCATGAGGTTTTGGTTGATCGCCACTCGCACGCGTGGATGATTATTGAGCCAGCGTTGCTCGGCGACACTGAAGTGCAGGGCTTGCGTACCGGCAATGGAAGCCCCGCTGCCGCCCCATCGCCGCAGGATATTCATTCGTTCATTGGTCGGGATCGCCGCCAGCGCCCGGTTGACGATACGTTGCAACTGGAGGTTGTCGAGGTTCATCGCAAACGCGAAACGCCCGGATTCCATACGGGAAAAATCCGCCAGTTGAACGTTGTTGAGGTAATTTTTGCTGATCAGGTGATTGACGCTGATGGCGTCCCCCAGATAGGCGTCCGACTGACCAAACGCAACGGCGCCCACCGCGCCCAGCGTTGAAGGGAACAGCTGCACATTCGCCTTGGGATAAAAAGCCTGCACTTGTTGCTCGGGCAAATAGTGGTACAGCATCGCCAGCCGTTTACCGGCAAGGTCCGGGTCCAGTGGCAGGGATGAATCGGTGCGCGTGACCAGCACCGGTTGATCATCGGCATAGGCACTGGACATCCGCAGTTGTGGATCCTCGACCTCATAACGGTTGGCCGTTCCCAACAGGTCAGCCGCCCCTTCCTTGATCGCACGCACCGCCTCGTCCCGCGATGCATAGCGGTGAACATCGATCTCAACGTTCAATAGCTGTTTGAGCAGCCCGGCATAGTCAGCCGTCAGCCCTTCGTAGTCGGTGCCGGTGGTGGTGATGTCGAAGGGCGGATAATCCGGCGCCGAGACGGCCAGCACCAGCCGGCCCTTCTGGCGCAGCACACGCGAATCGGCATCCGACAGTTTGACGTCGTAGCCGTCGACGCTGGAGCGTCCGAGCAGGGTCAGTGATTGCGGTTGGGCATAGGCAGTCGATACCCACAAACAGACCGGGAGTACGAGGGATATCAGCCAACGCAATTGCCGAGAGGTACTCACTCAAATCAGACCGTTACGCTGGGCGGTCTCTCTCAAGTGAACCTTGGACTCCACATTGAGTTTTTCCGTCAAACGGGTTTTGTAGGTGCTGATGGTCTTGTGGCTCAGGTTCAAGAGTTTGGCGATTTCCTTGTTGCTTAATCCCTCGGCCAGGTACCGGAATATGGTCAGTTCACGGTCGGAGAGCTTGTCGATCCTCTCCATCTCGCTGAGTTGCATTGTGCTCAACGACACCGAACTCGACGGCAACTTGGCGAAATAGGTGTAACCGGCCATCACCGCCAGCACTGCCTCGTGCAAATGCTTCAAGTCGTTGGCCTTGGAAACATAAGCCCTGGCGCTGGCACGCATGCAGCGGTCCTGATAAAACCTTGGATCTTGCCCGGTGAAAACCAGTACTCGACAACGCTCGTCACTGGCCTGAATGCGGGCCAACACTTCCAGCCCGCCGAGACGGGGCATCATCAGATCCAGCACCACCAGATCGGGTTGATGCTTACGGATCGCTGAAAAGACCTCGTTGCCGTTGGATACCTTATGAATCAGTTTGAATCCCAGCTGTGTAAGCAGCATCGCGACTGCAGTGCACACCACCGGATGATCGTCTGCTATTACCGCTGACTTCATGGCAACTCCCTGTGCAGATACAAGACGATTGGGTAATGAATGCCCATGGGGCAGCCCCCGGCTACACGCAGCAGCTGCGCGAAGACTCTTGCACGGAAACACGTGCCCGACTACCTGACAGAAATGACAGTACCGACGAACGGTAGCTGTGGATCAACGGTCGCCATCAGCCGTTGAATGCACGCCAGATCGGGTAACGCAGCATCGCTCACCTGAACCTTTTGCTGCCCGCAAGCCGGGGTCGGCGGCCCGTTATAGATCAAGGCGTGGTGAACCTGTGGGTGATCGAGGAAGAAGTCGCGCAGGTCCAGTGCCCCGTCCGCCAGCGCGGCATTGATGACCACCAGGTCGAAAGGCACGCCGCCGTACTCGGTCAGGGTCAGCAGTTCGGCAAGGCTTTGCACGGGGGCCACGCGGTAATAATCGAGCTGGTTGAACAGGCGCTCGATTCTCATCCGCTGAAAATGCTGCTCGTCGGCAATCAGGATACGTAACGCTTTGTTCGGCAACCGGGGCCCCCAGGAGGGTTTCAGATTCGTGAGGCCGCAAGGCTACGGAAGAGCCAACGAGCTTTCTGTAGGACTATTCCTAAAACCCGAGACATTTATTCCGTTGCCAGAGCGGATTCAACGCTATTCCGTCGTACTCGGACTCCAGAACGCCTGCACCACCAGCGTCGATGTCGAAATCCGCGCCACCAGCGCATCCAGTTCGTCGCCGTCCACGGACGTCGTCGCGAGGGTCGCCTCCACTTCGATTTCATCTGCGCCGAACGCGTGTACATCAACATCGCTCGCCGGGTAATTGCTGCGCTCAAGTTCCGCTTCCAGCAGCGCCAGCACGGCTTTTTGTTGTGAACGGCGGGCGATCACGTAAACGATGTTGGTAACTTCAGCCGAAATCACATCCAGCGGCTGACGGTTGATGTTGTTGACGATCGGCCGCAGCAAGGTATTGGCCGCCAGTACGAACAGCGTGCCGAGCAAGGCCTCCAGGACCAGATCAGCCCCTGCGCAGGCACCGACCGCCGCCGAAGCCCACAGCGTTGCCGCGGTGTTGAGGCCACGCACGTTGCCCTCTTCACGCATGATCACCCCGGCACCAAGGAAGCCGATGCCGGAAACCACGTAGGCGACCACCCGCACCGCGCCTTCGGCCCCGCCGAGGCGGTTGGCCATGTCGACGAAAATCGCCGCCCCCACCGCGACCAGCACGTTGGTGCGCAGGCCGGCAGTGCGTTGGCGGTATTGGCGCTCGAAGCCGATCAGGCCACCGAGGATGAAGGCCGCGCTGAGGCTGACCAGGGTGTCGACCAGGGAGGTCAGGTTGATGTTGTTGAGTGCTTGCATGAATGTTTTCCTGAATCTTCAGCCTTGTATTCAATTCCTTGTAGGAGCAAGGCTTGCCCGCGAAGAACGATGACGCGGTTTGCTTTGGAAATGAGGCGCGCCCTTCGCGGGCAAGTCGGATCGCCGCACCGCTCGCTCCTACATCTGGCAGCATTACTGCCAGCCAAACCGGCGGATGTAGAAGCCCTTCACCGCCTGGGTGAGCGCCATGTACGCCAGCAGAATCACCGGCAAAAACACAAAGTACAGCGATGGCAGCGCCTGCAATTTGAAGTAGTGCGCCAAGGGCCCCATCGGCAGGAAGATCCCCACGGCCATGATGATTCCGGTCATCACCAGCAGCGGCATGGCGGCGCGGCTTTGCAGGAACGGAATCTTCGGTGTGCGAATCATGTGCACGATCAGCGTCTGGGTCAGCAGCCCGACCACGAACCAGCCGGACTGGAACAGGGTCTGGTGGTCCGGGGTATTGGCGTCGAACACGTACCACATCAAGGCAAACGTCGTGATGTCGAAGATCGAACTGATCGGGCCAAAGAACAGCATGAAACGCCCGACATCCGCCGGTTGCCAGCGTTGCGGTTGCTTGAGCATTTCTTCGTCGACGTTATCGAACGGAATGGCGATCTGCGAAATGTCATAGAGCAGGTTCTGCACCAGCAGGTGCATCGGCAGCATCGGCAGGAACGGGATGAACGCGCTGGCCACCAGCACCGAGAACACGTTGCCGAAGTTCGAACTCGCGGTCATCTTGATGTACTTGAGCATGTTGGCGAAGGTCCGACGCCCTTCCAGCACGCCCTCCTCCAGGACCATCAGGCTTTTCTCCAGCAGGATGATGTCCGCCGCTTCCTTGGCGATGTCCACGGCGCTGTCCACCGAAATGCCGATGTCGGCGGTGCGCAGCGCGGGGGCGTCGTTGATGCCGTCGCCCATGAACCCGACCACATGGCCGTTGCCCTTGAGCAGACGGACGATGCGTTCCTTGTGCGACGGCGTCAGTTTGGCGAAGACGTTGGTGGTCTCCACCGCCCGCGCCAGTTCGGCGTCGGTCATGCGCTCGATGTCGTTGCCCATCAACAGGCCTTGCTGCTCCAGGCCGACTTCGCGGCAGATTTTCGCGGTCACCAGTTCGTTGTCGCCGGTCAGCACTTTCACCGCCACGCCATGCGCGGCCAGCGCTTTCAAGGCCGGGGCGGTGCTTTCCTTCGGTGGATCGAGAAACGCCACGTAGCCAATCAGCGTCAGGGCCTGTTCGTCCGCCAGGCTGTAAGTCTCGCGCCCCTCGATCATTGGCCGCGCGGCAACCGCCACCACCCGCAGCCCCTCGGCATTGAACGAGGCGGTGACCTGACGAATCCGCGCCAGCAGTTCATCGCTCAGTGCTTCATCGCGTTCGCCGTGACGCACCCGAGTGCACACCGCCAACACCTCTTCCACCGCACCTTTGCAGATCAACAGATGCGGTTGACCGCGCTCGGCGACCACCACCGACATGCGCCGCCGGGTGAAGTCGAACGGGATCTCGTCGACTTTGTGAAACGCCGTGCCGACTTTCAGTTCACGGTGGATTTCGACGTGTTCGAGCACCGCCACGTCCAGCAGGTTTTTCAGGCCGGTCTGGTAGTAGCTGTTGAGGTAGGCCATTTCCAGCACGTCGTCGGAGTCGTTGCCCCAGACGTCGACGTTGCGCGCCAGAAAGATTTTGTCCTGGGTCAGGGTGCCGGTCTTGTCCGTGCACAGCACGTCCATGGCGCCGAAGTTCTGGATCGCATCGAGGCGCTTGACGATGACTTTCTTGCGCGACAGGAACACCGCACCTTTCGCCAGCGTCGAGGTGACGATCATCGGCAGCATTTCCGGGGTCAGGCCCACGGCAATCGACAGTGCGAACAGCAGCGCTTCGGTCCAGTCGCCTTTGGTGAACCCATTGATGAACAGCACCAGCGGCGCCATCACGAACATGAAGCGGATCAGCAACCAGCTGACTTTGTTGACCCCGGTCTGGAACGACGTCGGCGCGCGATCGGTGGCACCGACCCGCTGGGCCAGCGCGCCAAAATAGGTGCTGTTGCCCGTGGTCAGAATCACCGCGATCGCCGTGCCGGACACGACGTTGGTGCCCATGAACAGAATGTTGTCGAGGTCCAGCGGATTGCTGGTGTCGCTGTCCTGCTGGTGGCGGAATTTTTCCACCGGCATCGATTCGCCGGTCATCGCCGCCTGGCTGACGAACAGGTCCTTGGCGCTGAGTACCCGGCAATCGGCGGGAATCATGTCGCCGGCCGAGAGCACGATCAGATCGCCCGGCACCAGTTGTTTGATGGGGACTTCGGTGCGCAGGGCATCGCGACGCATCACCGTGGCGGTGTTGCTGACCATCGCCTTGAGCGCGTCGGCCGCCTGGTTGGATTTGGTTTCCTGCCAGAAGCGCAGCAAGGTCGAGAGCACCACCATCGAGAAAATCACGATGGCGGCTTTCATGTCCTCGGTCAGCCACGAGATGACCGCGAGCAATGTCAGCAACAGGTTGAACGGGTTTTTGTAGCAGTGCCACAGGTGAGTCCACCACGGCAGCGGTTGCTCGTGCTCGACTTCGTTGAGGCCGAATTGCACGCGCAGTGCATCGGCTTCGGCTTCGCTCAGGCCGTCAGTGTGACTGCCGAGGTTGTGCAGCAGTTGGCCGGTGTCGCTGTTGGCGGCGCTCACCAGGGTTTGCGCCAAGGTGGGCGGCACCTCGCGGCTGACCGTGGTGTCGGTGAAGGTTTCCAGCAGCGCCAGGCGACGGAAGTGTCGGGCGATGTGACGGGTGCGCAGGAATCCGGCAAAGAATTCTTTGAGCAGGTTCAGGTTCATGGCAGTTCCCCCAGGGTCAGCCGGGAAACCTTCCAGCAGGCGTGTCGGTGCACCGCGATGACGACAAAAAGTCGAACATCACGCACGGTTCAGCGTCGATGAGAGGACGTCGGGACACGGACCAGGACTGGCCGCGATCGGGATGCCGCTGCTCGCTATCAGGCGAGACAACGGCACAAAAGGTTGCGCGTTATCTTGCCGGGTTGTTGCCGGTTATCGAAACCGGCCGACTACTGTCACTCGAACAAGTACCCACTGTGGGTCTCCGCTATTGATGAAAACGCGCGAAGCTTACGCCCCGATTTCTGGAGAGTAAACGATGCATTGGCAAGTCGTCGGGGAATTGCCGGGATCTTCAGGAAGGGTTCAGGATTCAAAATTTTGTGGTGTTGTTCAGACCGCCATCGCCAGCAAGCCGGCTCCTACAGGTGATCGCGTTCCCCTGTAGGAGCCGGCTTGCTGGCGATGGCGACCGAACAGACGCCGCAGAATTTAGCTGGCAGTCGCCAACAGCAGGTCCACCACCGAACGGCCATGCCCACGGTGCTTGCCATGCTCATACAAAGACCCGGCAATCTCATCCGCGCGAATCGGCAGGATCGACAACAGGGTGTCGCTCAAACCATGGCTCGCCTGGCAGAAGCCCTGCATGTAGATGCCGGCCTTGCAGCGTTCGTCGGTGATCAGCTTGTAGTTGCGGTCCACCTCGAAATCACCGAGGTACTGCTCCAGCGGCGCCAGCAGTTTGCGGTGCATCTGACGCTCATAACCGGTGGCCAGTACCACGGCGTCGTAATGCCGAACCGTGACTTCGCCGGTGGCGTTGTTACGCACTGCCAGTTCGATGCCGCGCTCGGTGGCGGTGGCTTTTTCAATAGTGGTCAGGGTGCGGAAGGCATGACGCGCGATACCCGAGACTTTCTGGCGATAGAAGATCCCGTAGATGCGTTCGATCAGGTCAATGTCCACCACCGAATAGTTGGTGTTGTGGTACTCGTTGACCAGACGCTCGCGCTCGCTGCTCGCCTGCTGGAACACCAGGTCGGTGAACTCCGGCGAGAACACTTCGTTGACGAACGGGCTGTCGTCCGCCGGTTTCAGCGCCGAGCCGCGCAGGATCATGTCGACCTGCACCGACGGGAAGCTGTCGTTCAAATCGATGAAGGCTTCCGCCGCGCTCTGCCCGCCGCCGATGATCGCGATGCTCATCGGTTGATTGTTCACGCACGGCTGCTTGGCCATCTGCGCCAGGTACTGCGAATGATGGAACACCCGACCGTCATCCTTCAGCGCCTTGAACGCTTCGGGAATGCGCGGTGTACCACCGGCGCTGACCACCACCGAGCGGGCGGTGCGCACGTGTTGCTGGCCTTGGGTATCGCGGGAGATCACGCGCAACGCTTCGACCTGCTGGTTGTGCAGCACCGGCTCGATGGTCAGCACCTCTTCGCCGTAACGGCTCTGCTCGGCGAATTGCCCGGCGACCCAGCACAGGTAGTCGTTGTACTCCATGCGGCACGGATAGAAGGTGCCGAGGTTGATGAAATCCACCAGACGACCGTGGTGCTTGAGGTAGTTGACGAAGGAATACGGGCTGGTCGGATTGCGCAGGGTCACCAGGTCCTTGAGGAAGGAAATCTGCAATTCGCTCTGGGTCACCAGAGTGTTGCCGTGCCAGCGATAGTCCGCCTGCTTGTCGAGAAACAGTACATCCAGCTCGCCCTGGCTCGGCCCGCGCTCTTGCAGTGCGATGGCCAGCGCCAGGTTCGAAGGGCCGAAACCGACGCCGATCAGGTCGTGAACGATGGGCGATGCAATTGCCTGTGTCATTTCCAGTGTCCTCTGGATGAACCCCTCAACAGTGGGGCGTAAGCCTAAGTGACCTGACCAGCCTTGAGCAGGACAGCAGGTCGTCTGTTGATAGGGAACGAGGACAATGAAACAAAATTTAATATTGTTTTTTTACCCAGCGGAGAAGATCAGTGGGCATCCCACTGGCGCATCCGCACGCGGCAATGCTTCATCGCATTGACGATGTGCTTCTCGACCAGCGCCCGGGAAATCCCCAGGCGTTCGGCGATTTCCGGGTGCGACAGGCCATCGATCTTGCGCAGCAGGAAACTCTCGCGGCACAGCCGTGGCAATTCCGCCAGGGCACGCTGGAGCATTTCCAGGCGTTGGCCGTGGTCGAGGCTGTTGTGCGGGGACGGGGTGAAATAGCGTTCTTCGTTGTCGAGCACTTCCAGCGATTCGACCTGACGCAAGGCATTGCGCCGATGGTCGTCGATCACCAGATTGAGCGCGGTGCGATAAAGGAATGCCCGGGGCTGCTCGATCGGCGTGTCGCTGGAACGCTCCAGAACCCGCACATAAGCGTCATGCACCACATCTTCGGCCACCTGACGGTTGCCCAGCTTGGCGTTGAGGAAACACACCAGCTCGCGATAGTAGTTTTCCAACCATGACTCCCGGCCGCAGGGGTGCGGTTTCTTTCCTTGAGCCACCGCAACGACCGCCGAAATGGGCAGTGGCACGATAGTGGCAGTTCGAGGTGCGTAATTTATAGTAATTCTCATATAGATTTAAAGTATTGCTTCATCTTGCCCGACAAATAGTCTTCGATCTGTTTAATACTCCCTGCTTGCAACCGGCTATTTTATGCACCCGATCCCCTGTAGGAGCCGGCTTGCTGGCGATGGTCGTTAACGATAACGCGTTCTGCCTGAATCAACGCGGCGCACTTTCGTCCATCGCCAGCAAGCCGGCTCCTACAAAGTTTTGTGTTGTGAATACGATCCCCGCCGCTCCCGCAATGTGATTGTGTCGGGTTGTGTCGAGAGCTAAATTCCTCGGCTCTTTCCTCGTATAAAGGACAGCTCCCCGTCTCTGTCGGCTTCCCGACAGCGTTCAACTGTTGCCGGATTTTGTGCGCAGGCTGAGCGACGGGCCGATATCCATTGGCCGGAACCCTGCATGAAACGTCCCCGACACACCCGACGCGCCCTGCTTGTAGCACTTTGTCTGATCCCCGTTATCGCCGTGGCTGCCTGGCAGGTCATCCCGCCCGGCCGAGACAAATTCGCCACCGTACAAGTCAGTCGGGGTGACATCGAAAGCAGCGTCACGGCGCTGGGCACCCTGCAACCTCGACGCTACGTCGACGTCGGTGCGCAGGCGTCCGGGCAGATCCAGAAGATCCATGTGGAAGTCGGTGACGTGATCAAGGAAGGCCAGTTGCTAGTGGAAATCGATCCGTCCACGCAACAGGCCAAACTCGACGCCGGGCGTTTTTCCGTGGAAAACCTCAAGGCGCAACTCGAGGAACAACGGGCACAGCACGAGCTGGCCCGGCAAAAGTTCCAGCGCCAGCAGAACCTCAAGGCCGGCGGCGCCACCCGCGAAGAAGACGTGCAAACCGCTCAGGCTGAACTGCGCGCCACCCAGGCGCGCATCGACATGTTCCAGGCGCAGATCCGCCAGGCCCAGGCCAGCCTGCGCAGCGATCAGGCCGAACTCGGCTACACGCGCATTTACGCGCCGATGTCCGGCACCGTGGTCGCACTCGACGCCCGGGTCGGCCAGACCCTCAACGCGCAACAGCAAACTCCGCTGATTCTGCGCATCGCCAAGTTGTCGCCGATGACAGTCTGGGCCGAAGTTTCGGAAGCCGACATCGGCCACGTCAAACCCGGCATGACGGCGTGGTTCACCACCCTCAGCGGTGGCAAGCGGCGCTGGAGCAGCACCGTGCGGCAAATCCTGCCGGTGCCGCCCAAGCCTCTGGACCAGACCAGCCAGGGCGGTGGCAGCCCGACCAGTTCGAGCAAAAGCGGCAGCGCTCGCGTGGTGCTGTACACCGTGCTGCTCGACGTCGATAACGCCGACAACGCGCTGATGGCGGAAATGACCACACAAGTGTTCTTCGTGTCCGACCAGGCGAAAGACGTGCTCACGGCGCCCATCGCTGCGCTGCAAGGCGGCACGCAACCGAACATCCAGACCGCCCAGGTCGTCGCCAAAAACGGCCGCATCGAGCAACGCGAGGTGCACACCGGCATCAGCGATCGTCTTAGAGTGCAAATCCTCGACGGCTTGCAGGATGGCGATCACCTGTTGATCGGCCCGGTCGACGGGAGTGGCGGCTGAATGCAGACGCCCCTGATCGACCTGCAGGACATCCGCAAATCCTACGGCGGCGGCGATTCACCTGAAGTTCACGTGTTGCGCGGCATCGACCTGTCGATCCATGCCGGGGAGTTCGTGGCGATTGTCGGCGCGTCCGGTTCCGGCAAGTCGACGCTGATGAACATCCTCGGCTGCCTCGACCGTCCGACGTCCGGCGAATACCGCTTCGCCGGAGAGAACGTCGCCGGGCTCGACAGCGATGAGCTGGCCTGGCTGCGCCGCGAAGCCTTTGGTTTTGTGTTCCAGGGCTATCACCTGATTCCGTCCGGCTCAGCCCAGGAAAATGTCGAGATGCCGGCGATCTACGCAGGCACCCCGGCCGCCGAACGCCACGCCCGCGCTGCCGCCCTGCTCGACCGCCTCGGCCTCGCCTCGCGCACCGGCAACCGCCCGCATCAACTCTCCGGCGGCCAGCAACAACGCGTATCCATCGCTCGCGCCTTGATGAACGGCGGCCACATCATCCTCGCCGACGAACCCACCGGCGCCCTCGACAGCCACAGCGGTGCCGAGGTGATGACGCTGCTGGATGAACTGGCAAGCCAGGGCCACGTGGTGATCCTCATCACCCACGACCGCGAAGTCGCGGCCCGGGCCAAACGCATCATCGAAATCCGCGACGGGCTGATCATCAGCGACAGCGCCCACGACAACCCCGACGTACAAACCTCGGCCAACCCCGGCGCCCTGCAAGCCGTGGATTTGCGCAAGCGCCTGAGCGAAGGCGCGGAGGCCACCGGTGCCTGGAAAGGCGAACTGGTGGACGCCGTACACGCGGCCTGGCGGGTGATGTGGATCAACAAGTTTCGCACCGCGCTGACCCTGCTCGGGATCATCATCGGCGTCGCGTCGGTGGTGGTGATGCTCGCCGTCGGTGAAGGCAGCAAGCGCCAGGTGATGGCGCAGATGGGCGCGTTCGGCTCGAACATCATTTACCTCAGCGGCTCGGCACCGAACCCGCGAACACCGCTGGGCATCATCACCCTCGATGACGTCGCGGCGGTCGGCAGCCTGCCGCAGGTGACGCGCATCATGCCGGTCAACGGCCAGGAGGCCGGGGTGCGCTTCGGCAACCTCGACCACTTGAGCTACGTCGGCGGCAACGACACCAATTTCCCGGCGATCTTCAATTGGCCGGTGGTGGAAGGCAGCTATTTCACCCAGGACGATGAACGCAACGCGGCGGCCGTCGCGGTGATCGGGCACAAGGTGCGGAGCAAATTGCTCAAGGACGTGGCCAACCCGATCGGCCAGTACATCCTGATCGAAAACGTGCCGTTCCAGGTGGTCGGCGTGCTTGCGGAAAAAGGTGCCAGCTCCGGTGACAGCGACAGCGACGACCGCATCGCCATCCCCTATTCCGCCGCGAGTGTGCGGCTGTTTGGCACCCACAACCCCGAATACGTGGCCATCGCGGCGGCTGATGCGCGCAAGGTCAAAGAGACGGAAACCGCCATCGAGCAGTTGATGTTGCGCCTGCACGACGGCAAAAAGGATTTCGAACTGACCAACAACGCAGCGATGATTCAGGCCGAAGCGCGCACGCAAAACACCCTGTCGCTGATGCTCGGTTCGATCGCCGCGATTTCGCTGTTGGTGGGCGGGATTGGCGTGATGAACATCATGCTCATGACCGTGCGCGAACGCACCCGCGAGATCGGCATCCGCATGGCCACCGGCGCCCGTCAGCGCGACATCCTGCGGCAGTTCCTCACCGAAGCGGTGATGCTCTCGGTGGTCGGCGGCCTCGCCGGCATTGCCCTGGCGCTGATCGTCGGCGGCGTGCTGATTCTCAGCGAAGTGGCCGTCGCGTTCTCTTTGATAGCAGTACTCGGTGCCTTCGGCTGCGCCCTGGTCACCGGTGTTGTCTTCGGCTTCATGCCGGCCCGCAAAGCTGCCCGGCTCGACCCGGTCACGGCCCTTACCAGTGAATGATCGATCTATGAAAGCGCCACTCAGCCTGTTGACCCTCTGCGTGTTGCTCAGCGCGTGCGCCAACCCGGACTCGCGCCCGGACAGTGGCCTGCAGCCGCCGCCCTCCTGGCAGTCGGCACACCATGAAAACGCCTTGATGCAGAACGCCCAGTGGTGGACGCACTTTGGCAGCCCGCAGCTCGATCAACTGATTGAACAGGCCCGCGTCGGCAGTTATGACCTGGCGGCGGCACTGGCCCGGGTTCGCCAGGCCCAGGCCACCACCGTGATCGCCGGCGGTTCGCTGTTGCCGGAAGTGAAGGCCGCCGGGAACGCCAACCGCCAGAAGCTGATGCGCGGCAACGGCTACAGCCAACTGGACGCCGACGACAGCAACAAGGCGGTGGATTACTTCGACGCCAGCCTCAGCGCCAGTTATGAAATCGATTTCTGGGGCGGCCAGCGCGCCTCCCGCGACAGTGCGCAATTCGGCCTGCAAGCCAGTGAGTTCGATCGCGACACGGTTGAGTTGACGCTGCTCAGTGCGGTTGCCAGCACCTACGCGCAAGCGTTGTCATTGCAGGAACAGCACCGTATCGCGCAGCTCAATCTGGCGAACGCGCAGAAGGTTTTGAACCTGGTACAAACCCGCTTCGACTCAGGCTCTGCCACGGCACTGGAACTGGCCCAGCAAAAAAGCCTGGTGGCCGCGCAACAACGGCAGTTGCCGCTGGTGCAGCAACAAGCCGAAGAAGCGCGGATCACCCTCGCCGCCCTCCTCGGCCGTCCGGTTCAGGAGCTGAAGCTCGACGATCAGCGCTTCGACCAGCTCAGTTGGCCGGTCATCGGTGCGGGTGTGCCCAGCGATTTGCTCAACCGTCGCCCGGACATCGCTCGCGCCGAAGCGCAGCTGGCAGCCGCACGCGCCGATGTGACCGTGGCCCGGGCGAAAATGCTGCCCACCGTGACATTGAGTGCCCAGATCGGTTCTGGCGCCGACACCTTCAACGATGTGCTGCGCAGCCCGTTCTACAACCTCACCGCCGGATTGGTCGCGCCGATTTTCAACAATGGTCGCCTGGGCGCCGAACGCGACAAGGCCACGGCGCGCCAGGAAGAGCTGCTGGAAACCTACCGTGGCGCGATCATCAACGGCTTTGCCGACGTGGAAAAAGCCCTGACCGGCATTCGCGGACTGGACGCCCAGCGCCAATGGCAAAGTGAAGAATTGAATCAGGCGCAAACGGCTTTCGACATTGCGCAAAGCCGCTATCAGGCCGGGGCCGAGGATTTGCTGACGGTGCTGGAGACCCAGCGCACGCTGTATGCCGCGCAGGATTTGAATGTGCAGCTGCGGTTGGCGAGGTTGCAGGCGAGTGTTGCGTTGTACAAGGCGCTTGGGGGTGGGTGGCAGGTGTTGTGATTGTATTGATAGCGATGGCCCCTTCGCGGGCAAGTCGAATCGTCGCACCGCTCGCCCCTACAGGTTAAGTGTCATGCCCCAATCATGCGGCACACCTGAATCCTGTAGGAGCGAGCGGTGCGACGATTCGACTTGCCCGCGAAGAACGATAACGCGGTAATCAAACCGGACTCTGTTTAGCCTTCAAATTCCGCGCATACCAAGGCCGTTGCGGCACCTTGCGGAACAGGTCTTCCAACTTTTTCTCGTCTTCACCAAAGGTAATCCGCAGCGCCAGTTTCATGGTTTCCGGGTCCATTTCCACCGACTTGCCCGCCTGCAACCCCGGTGTGGTGTTGCAGCCATGGGTGCTCGGGCCGAGCCACGGATCGTCGATCTCGACCCAGCGACCGGGCGCAAACCACGGCACACCATTGACCTCCAGCCGACGGACTTCCCCCGGATGAAAGCGCTCGTGCGCACGGAACCAGTCTTCGAGACGGTCATCGATCCAGCCATGGAAATGCCAGAACACCGGGTTCACATGGGAGGAAAACGGGTCGCCAAGAAAGTCGTTTTCCGCCGCGAACCAACGGGCGGAAAAGTCCGCGGTGTCCCGCGCGAACGGCACAGGCTGGCCATTGGACGGATCACGGGGCACCGACGCCCAGCGCATGTGCAGCCAGTCATGCAGCCCGAGTTCAACCTCGGAACCGAACTGCCCCAAGGTCAATTTCGACAAGTAACGCGGGTCACGGTATCGCGACTCCCAGACCTGAAAATTGCTGTGGTAGGTCTCGGCGGTCTTGAGATCGGCCACCCACTGCGAGTATTCGTCATCGTCTTCGGCGCGCCAGGCCGGCGGCAAAGCGGTGCCGTCGTGGTTGTCGAAGTAACGGGCAAAGGCCTGGCGATCACGCACCAGTTCCGGTTGCGGCAACGGAAATTGCTGCCACGACGGCAAGTCTTGCAGGGAGCGCGCGGTGCCGAGCATGTGCCGGTGCATGAAGAAAAAGTCGATGCCCGAGCCATTGCGGTCCTTGCGCGGTCCGCGCGCATCGCGCTCCTTGTCTCGAAGCCCCGGCTGCCAGCCGATGCCGCGCAAGGCGTTGCGCTTGTCTTCGGACAAGGTGTGCCATTTGTCGCGGGAGGCGTGCCAGAGCTGATGGAACAAGCGGTGCTCGGGCGAAATCAGCCACGCCAGCAACGCCGGGCCCAGGCCCGTGCGCTCGCGTGCTTCAGGGAACACCTGTTTGACTGCGACGAAACGGTTGTCCTGAGCGGTCAGGGCCAACGGACGATCCAGACGCAGCACACGCCCACTCAAGGTGCCGCTGCCGGCATTGCCGAACGCGGCCCAGACTTCGTCCAGCTTGAAGGTGAATTCGTAGTCCGGCGTCCCCGTCGGGGATCGGGAATCGATCAGTCGCCAGCTCAGCTCTTTGTTATCTATGCCCGCCAGATCGCCGAGGACGCGATAGCGCGGCGGCGGTGCGGCACGCAGCGCCTCGAAAGTATCGAGAAAACCGTTGAGCCCACGGCCCTTGTGACCGACGTCGAGCAGCAGTTGCAAGCCCTCGCGAGGCAAGCCGTCGAGCCCCGCGTCACGCCCCTCGAAGCGAATGTCCCAGACGCCCTGCAAGGTGCTGGCCAAACGCTGACCGGCCACATCCGCGACGTCGAATGACGCTTCGCCGGGGGTAATGGTCGGGTCCGGTTTTGTCAGTTCGCGATGCCCGTAATACGCCGCAGGCAGGGCGGCACCGGTCAGTGCCAGACCCGCCAGGAACCATCGTCGAGAAATCGTCATTGCCCTACCTGTGTCAGCCATGGAGCAGGCTTTATCCAAGCTAGAACGTTTGTTGCCTCGACAAATTTAAGAGCTTCGCGGGCAAGCCTCGCTCCTACAGGTCGGCATACAAACCCTGTAGGAGCGAGCGGTGCGGCGATCCGACTTGCCCGCGAAGAGGCCTTCAGCCGCACTAAATTTCCCACTCGGCCACTCGTTCTTCCCAGATAGCAAAGGCCCCCGCGCCTGCACCCTCGACGGCGAACCTGACTGAGATGGCAATGACAAAACCTCGTTCGAAAAAGGCTCTTTTCATTGGCCTGCCCCTGGCGCTGGCCATCGCTGGCGCGGCAGGGTTTGCGGCCTGGGATTACTGGCTCAACGACAACCCCGGCTACCCGGTCGCGGTGATGAAACAGGCCGATGAACTGCAAGAACGCATCCTCTCGTTCGACAGCCACATCACCGTGCCCATGGATTTCGGCACCGCCGAAAACGAGGCCGACAAGGACGGCAGCGGCCAGTTCGACCTGGTCAAGACAGCGCGTGGTCGCCTGTCCGGCGCGGCGCTGACCATTTTCGGCTGGCCCGAAATCTGGAACGGCGACAACGCCCCGCACCGCCCGACCGCCGGGTTCATCGACGAAGCCCGTCACGAGCAGGAGACCCGCTACAAAATCATCACCACCCTGGTGCGCGACTTCCCCAATCAGGTGGCCATTGCCTACACCCCGGACGATTTCCGACGCCTGCACGGCGAGGGCAAGTTCGCCGTGTTCATCAGCATGCTCAACGCCTACCCGCTGGGCAACGACGTCAACGCCCTGGATAAGTGGGCCGCGCGCGGAATGCGCATGTTCGGTTTCAGTTACGTGGGCAACAACGCCTGGGCCGATTCGTCCCGGCCGCTGCCGTTTTTCAATGATTCCCGTGATGCGCTGGGCGGCCTGTCAGAGCTGGGCAAACAAGCGGTGCATCGCCTGAACGACCTCGGGGTCATCATCGATGTGTCGCAAATGTCGACCAAAGCGCTGGAACAAGTCAGCCAATTGAGCCGCGCGCCGATGGTCGCCTCGCACTCGGCGCCACGGGCGCTGGTGGACATCCCGCGCAACCTCAGCGACAGCGAAATGCAGCTGATCAAGAACAGCGGCGGCGTGGTGCAGATCGTCGGCTTCCCGACCTACATCAAGCCGCTGAGCCAGGGCACCCAGGACAAACTCAACGCCCTGCGTGCGCGTTTCGACCTGCAACCGCTGCAAGGCCTGGAGATGGCGCTGATGCCGGGCGACCCGGTGATCACCGTGTGGTCGGAACAGCGTTTCGGCGACTACGCCAGTCAGCTCTACGGCATTGTCGATGAAGAACCCAAGGCCACCCTCAAGGATTACGGCGACGCCATCGACTACGCCGTGAAAAAAATCGGCATCGATCACGTCGGCATCAGCTCCGACTTCAACGACGGTGGCGGCCTGAACGGCTGGAAAGACGTCAGCGAGGCACGCAACGTGACCGCCGAACTGATCAGCCGCGGCTACAGCGAAGCCGACATCGCCAAGCTCTGGGGCGGCAATTTCCTGCGCGTCTGGGATCAGGTGCAGAAGTCCTCCAGACCCGTCGCCAAACACTGACATTCACCTTGCCAAGCGAACCGAATTCATGACCAACCGTCGTACTTTCCTCAAGCAGGCCGGCATTGTCGCGGCCGCCATTCCCTTGGGTTCAGCGGTCAGCTTGCCGGCGCTGGCAGCCACGCCGGCACCGCTGCCCAAAGACAAATGGGCGCAGTTTCGCCAGCTGTTCAATCAGGATCCCGATTACCTGCACTTCGCCAACTTCCTGGTGACCTCACACCCTCGCCCCGTGCGCGAAGCCATCGAGATGCACCGCGCCAACCTCGACCGCAACCCCGGCCTGGCGATGGACTGGCATCGCGGCGAAACCGAACGCCGCGAAGAAGACGTTCGCGTGTGGGCCGGCCATTACTTGAAAGCCAAGCCTTCGCAGATCGCCCTGACCGGCAGCACCACCGAAGGCCTGGCGATGATTTACGCCGGCATTCACGTGCGTCCGGATCAGGAAATCCTGACCAGCGAACATGAGCACTACGCCGCCAACAGCGTGTTTGAATTCCGCACGCAAAAGGACGGAACCAAGGTTCGTAAAATCAAATTGTTCAAAGACCCGCACAAGGTTTCGACGAAAGAAATACTGGCCTCCATTGCCCGCAACATTCGCCCCGAGACTCGCGTGCTCGGCATGACCTGGGTGCATTCCGGCAGCGGTGTGAAGCTGCCCATCGGCGAGATCGGCAAACTGGTCGCCGAGAAAAACCGCGACCGCCAGGAAAAGGATCGCATCCTGTATGTGGTCGATGGCGTCCACGGCTTCGGCGTGGAAAACCTCGATTTCCCGGACATGCATTGCGACTACTTCATCGCCGGCACCCACAAATGGATGTTCGGCCCACGGGGCACCGGGATCATCTGCGCGCGCTCCGATGACATGAAGGACCTCACGCCGACCATCCCGACATTCTCCGAAGCGACCACGTTTTCGACCGTGATGACCTACGGCGGCTATCACTCGTTTGAACACCGCTGGGCGCTGACCGAAGCGTTCAAGTTGCATCTGGACCTGGGCAAGGCCGAGGTTCAGGCGCGCATCCATGAAATCAACAGCTACCTGAAAAAGCGCTTGCAGGAGCATCCGTCGGTGGAGCTCGTCACGCCGTTGTCGCCTGAGTATTCCGCCGGCTTCACGTTCTTCCGGATCAAGAACCGCGACTGCGAAGAAGTCGCCAATTTCCTGATGGACCAGCGCGTGGTCTGCGATGCCGTGGACCGCGATGTCGGCCCGATCATTCGCCTGTCGCCGGGCCTGCTCAACACCGAGGCGCACATCGACCGCGTCATGACGTTGTTGGCCAGCAAGCTCTGAAACACCGATTTCCTTTAGCGAGAATGCATATGAAAAACATCCTGCACAGACTCGGGTTGTCGCTCCCACAACTCGGGGCACTGACAATCCTGGCATTGCTCGGCACCGCGTTGCCCGGCGCCGCCCAGGCCACCACCGCACCGCTGCCGGGCAAGGTGTTCAAGGATTGCCGCAACTGCCCGGAAATGGTGGTGCTGCCCGCCGGCACCTTCACCATGGGCACACCGGAAGGTGAAGTCGGTCGCGAACCCGATGAAGGCCCGATGCACGAAGTGACGTTCGACAAGCCGTTCGCCATGAGCCGTTACCAGATCACCGCCGGCGAATGGGACCAGTACCTGAAAGAAACCGGGATCACCATTCCCGATGGCGATACGCGCCCCGGCCGCGAGTGCATCAACAGCAAGCCGCGTTATCCACAGAGCCCGCGCCAACCGGCGGTGTGCATGAACTTTGCCGAGGTCAGCGCGTATGTCGCGTGGCTGTCGCTCAAGACCGGCCAGCACTACCACATCGTCAGCGAGGCCCAGCGCGAGTACGCCGCCCGTGCCGGTTCAACGGGGCCGTTCCCGTTCCCGTTCGATGAGGGCACCGAGTACAGCATTGCCACCCATGCCAATACTTACGGGCCAACCGACGGCTACAGCTACACCTCCCCGGCCGGCAGCTACCCGCCGAACGCCTTCGGCATGTACGACATGCACGGCAACGTCTACGAGTGGATCGCCGACTGCGAGCACAGCGATTACGTGGGCGCCCCCACCGACGGCAGTGCGTGGGTCGAACCCAACTGCGAAGCCTTGCAGATTCGCGGCAATGACTGGGGCGAAGCGCCGGTGTTCTCGCGCTCCGGCAACCGCAACAACATCTACCCGCAAACCCGTGGCGACTGGATCGGTTTCCGCGTCGTGCGTGATCTGCCGTCCAAAGGCTGACACCCCTTCCCCCCGGCCGCCGCCAGTCGGCGGCCGTCTAAATTAAACGCCTGGCCACACGTTCTTCTGGGTATCTGCCTCAAGACCCAAGAGACCTTCCTCACATGCATCTTCCCAAGACCCAGCCTGCGCGCGGTGCAATTCATGAATTGTTCACCCTCCTGAAACCGTTCCGGCTGGTGGTCAGCCTGTCGATCATTCTGGGCATGGTGGGCGGTCTGAGCGTGACGGTGTTGCTGGCCACGATCAACAATGCCCTGCATTCGCAAAGCGGCCTGACTCAAGGCGTGGTCGCACTGTTCGGCGGCCTTTGCCTGTTGGCGCTGGCGAGTTCGATCTGCTCGGACATCGGCACCAACTACGTCGGCCAGCACATCATCGCCAAGCTGCGCAAAGAGCTGGGGGAAAAGGTGCTGTCGGCGCCCATCGAACAGATCGAACGCTATCGCAGCCACCGTTTGATCCCGGTGCTGACCCATGACGTCGACACCATCAGCGACTTCGCGTTTGCCTTCGCGCCGCTGGCCATCTCCCTGACCGTGACCCTCGGCTGCATGGGCTACCTGGCGATGCTGTCGTGGCCGATGTTCCTGATGATGGTGCTGGCGATTGCCATCGGCACCGGCATCCAGTTCTACGCACAGGGCAAGGGCATCAAGGGCTTCATGGCCGCCCGTGACGCCGAAGACGAGTTGCAAAAGCATTACAACGCCATCGCCGGCGGCGCCAAGGAACTGCGCATTCACCGTCCGCGCCGCCAGCGCATGTTCACCTCGGGCATTCAGGGCACGGCGGATTTCATCTGCAACACCCAGGTGCGCTCGATCAATACCTTCGTGATCGCCAAGACGCTGGGGTCGATGCTGTTCTTCGTGGTCATCGGTCTCGCGCTGGCCCTGCAATCGTTCTGGCCCAGCGCCGACAAGTCGGTGATGAGCGGCTTCGTCCTGGTGCTGCTGTACATGAAAGGCCCTATCGAGCATCTGGTCGGCACCTTGCCGGTGGTCAGCCGGGCGCGGATTGCCTTCCGCCGCATCGCCGAACTGTCGAGCCGGTTTTCCTCGCCCGAGCCGCACTTGCTGCTCAACGACACCGGCAAAAAACCGGCCGTGGTCAACAGCCTGCAACTGGACAACGTCAGCTATGCCTTCCCGGCCGCACCGGGCAGCGAAGCGTTCCGCCTGGGGCCGGTGAACCTGACCATCGAACAGGGCGACATCATTTTCATCGTCGGCGAAAACGGCTGCGGCAAGACCACGCTGATCAAGTTGTTGCTGGGGCTTTATGCGCCGCAACAAGGCGCAATCCTGCTCAACGGCGAAGGTGTCGATGCGCAGAACCGTGACGACTACCGCCAACTGTTCACCACGATTTTTGCCGACTACTACCTGTTCGATGACGTGGTGCAGGGCGATCAGCACATTCCCGAAGACGCCAACAAATACCTGCAACGCCTGGAAATCGCGCACAAGGTCAGCGTCAAGGACGGCAGTTTCACCACCACCGACCTGTCCACCGGCCAGCGTAAACGCCTGGCACTGGTCAATGCCTGGCTGGAAGAACGCCCGGTACTGGTGTTTGACGAATGGGCGGCCGACCAGGACCCGACCTTCCGCCGGATCTTCTACACCGAGCTGCTTCCGGACCTGAAGCGCCTGGGCAAAACCATCATCGTCATCTCCCACGACGACCGCTATTTCGACATGGCCGATCAGTTGGTTCGCATGGAATCGGGCCGTGTGGTGACGGAGCGGGCGACCGCCTGAGCAGCGTTGAATCCATCTACCTCGACGATTTTCGGAGTTTGTTTTCCGGTTTCGTCGGGGTGATGCGTCTAATAATAATTATCATTAACTAAAAAAATCTGCACACCTTAGGAGCGATTTGAGCAATGCAAAGCCCTACCCTGTCCCGCGCGCCGTTGGCTCTGGCCATCGCGCCGCAAAAGAAATTCCGAACAGTCGTACCGGGTGCGTTGCTGACCCTGTTGCTGCTGGGCACCTCTCAGGTCCAGGCCGCGCCGGTGAACGTCAACGTGCCTGCGCAATCGCTGGCCAGCGCGCTGCAGCAACTGGGTCAACAGACCGACCTGCAGATTCTGTACAGCCAGGACATGGTCAACGGCCTCAAGTCCACGGCGGTTTCCGGCAATCTGGAGCCGGAACAGGCATTGAATACGTTGCTGCTGGGGAGCGGCATTACGTTTCAACTGACTGGCAACACCGTTTCGCTGATTCCGGTCGCGGGTAACTCCAGCGCGCTGCAACTGGGCGCGACCGCCATTTCCGGCGTGGCGCCGGGGCCCACCACCGAAGGCACACATTCCTACACCACCGATCAAGTCAGCATCGGCAAGGGCAACATCAAGCTCAAGGACATCCCGCAGTCGGTGTCCGTCGTCACGCGCCAGCGCATGGACGACCAGAACATGAACAGCCTGCAAGACGCGATGCGCCAGGTCACCGGCGTCACCATCAAGACCTACAACTCCGGCTCCAGCCTGAACGACGTCTACATGCGCGGCTTCCTCGTCGACCAGGTGCAGGTTGACGGCGTATCGCAACCGACCGGCCAGGGCGACATGGGCACCAGCTTCGACCTCGCGATGTACGATCGCGTCGAAGTGTTGCGCGGCCCATCCGGCCTGTATCAAGGCGCTGGCGAGCCCGGCGGTACGATCAACGTGGTGCGCAAGCGCGCCCTGAACAAATTCGCCCTCGGCGGCGAGCTGGGCGCAGGTTCCTATGACCACTACCGCTCGATGGTGGACGTCACTGGCCCGTTGAACGATCAAGGCACCGTGCGCGGTCGCTTTATCACCGCTTACGAAAACAACAAATCCTACGTCGACTCTGCCCAGAACGAACGCCCGATGGTGTACGGTCGCCTGGAATTCGACCTCGCCCCGTCCACCACCCTGTCGGTCGGCGGCGCCTACCAGCAGAACCACTCCACCCCGGCGTTCGGCTTGCCGGCCTTTGCCGACGGCAAATTGCTGGACGTGCCGCGCTCGACGTTCGTCGATGCCAAGTGGAACACCCTGAACGAGAAAGTCTGGGAGTCCTTTGCCGAGGTCGATCACGCGCTGGACAACGGTGGTCAGTTCAAGACCACTGTCACCTACCGCGACGCTGAAACGCCACAGCGAAACTTCACCTGGGCCGACGGCGCAGTCGATCGTGATACCGGTGACAGCTGGGCCGTGGCATACGACTACTACACCCACATCAAGACCATCGGTGTCGACAGCTTCGTGACCACGCCGTTCGAATTCGCCGATCGCAATCACGAGTTCACCGTAGGTGCCGAGTACCAGCACCTGGACAAAGACTTCGAATACGGTGGCGGCGAGTACTTCCCGATCAACGTCTACAATCCGGGCAGTATCGATATTCCCGAGAACAACTACGAGCGCAACAACGGTAACTGGTCCAAATCCGACCAATACGGCCTCTATACCCGCGCCAAGTTCAACGTCACCGACTGGCTCGACGTGGTGGGCGGCAGCCGCGTGAGCTGGTACGAAAGTGACGCGAAGAACTCCAACGCCTTCTTCAACAGCTTCGGCGAAGCCCACACCAGCATCAACCGCAAGGTCGTGCCTTACGGCGCCATCATCGCCAAGCTGACCCCGGAACTGTCGGCCTACGCCAGCTACACCGGCGTGTTCAAGCCACAAAGCGAGCTCGACAGCGACAATACGCCCATCGGACCGCGTAAAGGCAAGCAATATGAAGTCGGCCTCAAGCGCGAGTTCTACGACGGCCGCCTGAACGCCAGCATCGCGATGTTCCGCATCTACGATGAAAACCGTGCTCAATTCAACGCCGACACCGGTGGAAACGAAGCACAGGGCAAGGCGCGCAGCCAGGGCTGGGAAACCGAGCTGAGCGGTAACCTGACCGACAACTGGAGCATCGTCACCGGTTATGCCTTCACCACCACCAAATTGTTGAAATCTGACGACGCGACCGAAGGCAGCACTTTCAGCACCATCACGCCTAAACACAACTTCAACCTGTGGACCAAATACGAATTCGCCGACGGCCCGCTCAAAGACTTCAGCGTCGGCGGCGGTGTACGTGTGGTCAGCAAGACCTGGTACCAGCGTGAAGTGCGCTTCGAACAAAGCGGCTACGGCATCGCCACCGCGCAGGTGGGCTACAAGTTCAACGAGAACCTGTCGGCGACACTGACCGGCAACAACCTGTTTGATAAAAAGTACTACGATCGCGTGGATGCTTCGTGGGGGACTAACTTCTATGGTGACCCGCGTAATCTGACGTTGACGTTGCGGGCTAATTATTGATTGCTAAGTACGTTACATGCTGAACAATACCGGGCCGCTTGCGGCCCGGTTTTGTTTTTGGGGGGAATGGAGTTCAGCCCGCGCTTCGCGGTCGCCACTCAACCAGCATCGTGCTTGTTGCGCTTTGACTCAATGAGGGCTCGCATATCAGCCATCACCTGATCATGCGGGATATTCGGTCGTGGATCATCGAGCGAAGCTTGCACTTTGGCACGAAACCAAAGGTCGTAACTGGCAGCCTGCTCTTCGGTTTCGAACCCTGAAACAGTGGGGGAAAGTTCGGCACTCATAGTCTAGTCAGCTCCGGTGCTTATTTTTCAGCAGCCTAATGGGTATGCGGCTGGTTGTCCGCCCCTACCAAGCTGGGTGCAGGCCATTCGCTTCAGCACCCGGCCTAATAGAAGTCGTAGTAAAGCACCCACTCCCCCGTACTTTTGCTCTTCCAGAACATCAGGCTCCCGCAATCCACCACGTTCAGGTTGATTTTCGTGTCGGAGGAAATCTGGAACACGAATTCAAAATCATCACCGAGGTCCACGCCGGACTGGCAGAACGAGGGGTAGCCGCCAATCTTGTGTTCGTAGGTGTGAGTCACGAGGTCTGAGTAACTTTCTATCTCGCCCGTCCGCTGAAGGCTGCATATTTCCTCTTCAAGGTCCGCTGGCGCGCCACCGCCATCCCACAGTGGAAAGTCCTCTGCGACCCGTTCGGCCAGCAACGGAAAGGGCTTGAGGTATGAACCTGCTACCGGCAGCTCTTTGCGGACAAGTACATCGTCAAATCCGTACTCCCTGATCAGCCAGTTGTTCCCCATCGGGTCCAGCGCTTCTGGCAAGGGACTGGAAACAAACAAGGTAAGGACGCGAACGCCGTCCAGCGCCGGACTGTTAAACGGCAGGCTGGGGAGGTGGAATTGTGCAAAGGGATGCAGTTCAGCTCCGGCGTCGTTTCTCGGGACGCCTTCATCCGGGCGAAACAGGAATACGTTTCCAAGCCAGCTTTCGTCATCCCCATGGGTGGGACGAAATCCGCCAGCGACGAATTTTGTAGCGGGTCTGGCCAAGCGTCTTTTGATTTCCTGGATGTTCATACCGGTACATCACTCCATTGCCAACTGCAGGGAGCCACAACGCTATACGGCGAACGTCCGAGCGCCAACCCTAAAAAGATGTCGGAAATTTCCCCGGAATTTTCGCGTTTTACCTCGGGTGTAGGAAGCCGGTGAATGGCGCGGTAGGCGGTCAGTCAGACCGCGTTATCGTTTATCGCCAGCAAGCCGGCTCCTACAGGCGATCCGGACGACACGGTTTGTCTGGTTCACCGCGGTGATGCCATCGCCGGCAAGCCGGCTCCTACAGGAATTGCGTAGGTTGTAGGAGCCAGCTTGCTGGCGATGCAGGCGACACGGTTTGTCTGGTTCACCGCGGCGGGGCCATCGCCGGCAAGCCGGCTCCTACAGATCACGATTAACCCAGGCTTTCTGTGATCTGCGCCGCCAGTTGCTCCAGCATCGCCGGTACTTCCTGGACCATCTCCCCCATCCGTGCGAAGTCGTGGGTCATTCCGGCTTTCACGTCCAGCACTACGGGTTGTCCGGCGGCACGCAATTTTTCAGCCCAGGCCAGGCCTTCATCCAGCAACGGGTCGTATTCGGCCAGCCACAGTACGGTCGGTGTCAGCCCTTGCAGGGTCTCGGCGAACAACGGGGAAAAGCGCCAGTCGCGGCGATCATCAATGCCGCGTTGATATTGCTGATAGAACCATTCCAGCGTGGTCGCTTCCAGCAGGTAGCCTTCAGCGAAACGTGCAAGCGACGGGCGTTTTTCCACGGCGTCGATCACCGGGTACAACAGCACTTGCAGCCGTGGCGTGAGCAGCCAGGCCTGCGGGTCCTGGGCGATAGCAATCGACAAGGACGCCACCAGGCTGCCGCCGACGCTGTCTCCCGCCAATGCGATACGAGCCGGGTCCAGCCCGAGGGCACCGGCGCCGGTGGTGGCGAGCCAGCGCGTCACGTCTTCGGCATCCTCGTAGGCGACAGGAAAACGGTGTTCCGGGGCCAGTCGATAATCCGCCGACAGCACCGCAAAACCACCCGCCAGTGCCAGTCGGCGGCACAGGGTGTCGTGGGAATCGAGGCTGCCGACCACGTAACCGCCGCCATGGAAATACAGCAGCACCGGGCGCTCCTGCGTGCCCAGCGACGGCCGAGCGTAGAGGCGAGCATTGAGCAGATGGCCGTCGCGGGCCGGAATGCTGACCGCAGTCACGGTCAGCGCGCCCATCGGTGCGGCGTCGAGCAGCTGCGAGGTTTGTTCGAATTGCTGGCGCGCTTCGGTCGGGTCCAGCTCGTGCATGGGCAGGCTTTTGCCGGTGAGGCGGCCGAACTCGGCCAGCTCTAGAAAACCTTCGATGTCCGGGTGCAGTGCCATGGGCGGTGGTCTCCAAAAAATAAAAAGCTCGCCCTATAAACGAACCGTGAGGGCCGTTCATTAGGGCGAGCTTGTTTTGGCGCGGTAAAACCTTAGTCCTGCGCCACCACCTCGCGACCGAGTGCCGTCACCACGGCGCTCAGGCATTCATCCCGTTGCAGGATATCGAAGTGGCTGGCGGCGACGGTTTGCACTTTGCGCAGCCGTGGTTGCTGACGCTCCAGCGTCGCGCGTTCGGCCGTCGGGTTGCCATCGGCCCACCAGCAGCACAGTTCGGCGTGCGGCAGCGGCAAGGTCTCGACCAGCCGTGACAGCGCCTTCAAGCGCGTGCTGACCATGAACGTCTGCGCCAACTCATCGGCCCCCAGCAATGCGTAACCGCTGGCCTGCTCGCCTTCGGTGTCGATCACCGTGCGAATGATCCGCGCGACAGCGTCCTGATCACCCGTGGTTTCGACACTCAATGCCTGGGCAATGACATCGCTATCCATGCTCAAGGTTGCACCGAGGAACTCGCGCAGGTCCGCCCGCCACTCATCCACACTGGCGACGGCGTTGGCCTGGGTCGGCACAAAGCTGTCCACCAGGCCGACGAATGCCACACGCTGGCCCTGCTGTTCAAGCAGGTCGCCGACCATCAACGCCAGCGCCCCGCCCAACGACCAGCCCAGCAAGTGATACGGGCCTTGCGGTTGCTTGCGGCGGATCGCCTCGACGTAGTCCGCAGCCATTTGCTGCAGCGAAGTGTCGTGCCACTGGCGGTCGAGCAGCATGCGGCATTGCACGCCGTACACCGTGCGCTGGCCTTCCAGTCGACGGGCCAGCGGTTCGTAGTCGAACACCGTGCCGAACCCGGCGTGCAGGCAGAACAGCGCCGGTTGATCGTCCACCGGCTGGTTCAACAGCAGCAACGGTTCCGGGCTCTGTTTGAGCGGTTGCTCATCGACACCGGACAACCCGGCGATGGTCGGTTTGGCCATCATGTCGCGCAGTTTCAACTGGAAGCCCGGCTCGTTCAGCGCCCGCACCTTCGAGATCACTTTGAGGGTGCGCAGCGAGTCGCCGCCCAACTCGAAGAAGTTGTCGGTGATGCCGACCTTGTCGACGCCCAGCACTTGCTGCCAGATCTCGGCCAGCGCCCATTCCAGCGGCGTACGCGGTGCCACGTACTCGCGGCCCTCGAAGGTCGGGTCGGGCAAGGCCTTGCGGTCGAGCTTGCCGTTCGGTGTCAGCGGGAAACGCGGCAACACCACGACCTGCGTCGGCACCATGTAATCCGGCAGGCTTTCACGCAAGGCCGCCTGGCAACGCAGGCCCAGGCCGTCGTCTTCAACCGCGACCACATAGCCGATCAGTTGCGGCCCCTGCCCGCCGTCACGAACCACCACCAGCGCGTCATTGACCCCGACTTGCTCGCGCAGGCGAGCTTCGATTTCCCCCAGTTCGATGCGGAAGCCGCGCACTTTGACCTGATGGTCGATGCGCCCCACGTAATCGAACACGCCATCCTCGCGGCGGCGCACCAGGTCACCGGTGCGGTACAGACGGCCGCCGTCGCGGCTGAACGGATCAGCGACAAAACGCTCGGCGGTTTGCCACGGGTGACGGTGGTAGCCACGCGCAACGCCACGACCGCCGATGTACAGTTCGCCGACCATGCCCACCGGCAACGGATTGAGGTCCATGTCCAGCACGTGCAGGCTGCGGGTGCCGACACGGCGGCCAATCGGCGCGTACATCGCCTCGCAGTGGCCGTCGGCAGCGATTTTCCACAGCAGCGGCGTGACCACGGTTTCCGTCGGGCCGTAACCGTTCACCAAGTATTGCGGTTTGAGCCTGTGCTTGACCCGTTCGAACGTGGCGTCAGGCACCGCATCGCCACCGAAGCAATAGATGCGCACCGGCGGCGGATCACCGCCCTGCAACTCGGCGTGTTCGGCCAGTTGCAGCAAGTACGCCGGCGGGAAGCAGGCGACGCTGATACGCTGACGATGCAACACCGCCAGGGTCTGCTCGGCGGTCCACAAGGTGTTGTCGCGCACCACCAGGGTCGAACCGCTGATCAGCGCGGTGATCCAGCGTTCATGGGCACCGTCGAAGGCGAACGACATGAAATGCAGTTCGCGGTTGGTCGGGTCCATGTCGTACAGCTCGGCAATCGCCTGCACGTGCATGCTCAACGGGCCGTGGGCCACGGCGACGCTTTTCGGTTTGCCGGTCGAGCCCGAGGTGTAAATCAGGTAGGCCAGTTGTTCCGCGTGTACATCAAGCAATGGCGCCGACACCTCGACGTCGAGGTTCAAGCGATCCACCGCGACCATCGGCGTGCCCGGATTGAGTTGCGCCGTGTCACGCAAACGCTCCTGGGTCAGCAGCAAACGCATGTCGCTGTCGGCCATCATGTAGCGCAGGCGTTCCTGCGGGTATTGCGGGTCCAGCGGCACATACGCAGCGCCGCACTTCATCACCGCCAGCAGCGAAACCACCAGTTCCAGCGAGCGCTCCATGAACACGCCGATCACGTCTTCGGCCTGCACGCCCTGCTCCAGCAGGTGCACCGCGAGCGCGTCGGAACGACGGTCCAGCTCGGCATAACTCAACTGTTCGCCGTCGCGGTCGGCGTAGCTCAGCACCAGCGCGGTGTGCTGCGGCTGCAGCCGCGCCCGTTCGCGGATCAGTTCGTGCACCGGCCGTTCGTGGTCGTCGGCCAGCTTCGGCAGGTCGCCGTCCAGTTGCCGACCCTGGTCCAGCGTCAGCAAACCGAGTTCGCCAACAGCGCGACCGGCGTTGTCGCACAGCCGCTGCATCAGGCTTTCCATGTGGCTGCGCAGGGTTTCGACAGTGGCGAGGTCGAACTGATCGCGCTGGTGCATGTACTCGATGCGCAGGCCTTCATCGAGGCTGACCATCAAGTCCATGGCGAAGCTGGTCAAGCCGAAGTCGGAGACGTCTTCGAAGCGCAGGGAATCGCCGTTCCATTCGCGCAGCGTGCGGTCCACCGGCTGGTTTTCGAAAACGATGATGCTGTCGAACAGCGACTGCCCGCCCTGCCCGGCCCAGCGTTGAATATCGCTGAGCGGGGTTTGCTGGAAGTCGCGGATGTCGAGGTTGTAGGCCTGGATCTCGCGCAGCCAGTCACCGACGCTCGCTTCGGTCGGCACGCTGTTGACCACCGGCAAGGTATTGATGAACAGCCCGAGCATGTTCTCCGAACCGTTGAGGGTTTCCGGGCGGCCCGACACCGTGGCGCCGAACGTCACCGTGCGCTGGCCGGTGTAGCGCTGCAACAGCAACAGCCACGCGGCTTGCACCAGGGTGTTGAGCGTCACTTGCTGTTGCTGGGCAAACGCCTGCAAACGCGCGGTTTGCTCGGTACTCAGGTGCGTATAGATCGCGTGATAACCGGCCTGCGGCGCCTTCACCGGCAACGCGCGGGCCAGGTGCGTGGCGCCTTCGAGGGCATTGAGTTTGTCTTTCCAGAACGCTTCGCTGGCCTCGGCGACTTGCTGGCCGAGCCAGTCGATGTAGTCGCGATACGCGGCCACCGGCTCCTGCGCATCGCCACTGTAATGACGCAGCACTTCACCGATCAGGCGCGACACACTCCAGCCGTCCATGAGGATGTGGTGATAGGTCCAGATCAGGCGATAACGGTCGTCTTCCAGACGCACCAGCAGCAGGCGCAACAACGGCGCACGGTTCAGCGAGAAGCCACGTTCACGTTCATCGCTGGCCAATTGGCGCACACGCTCGACCTGGTTATCCAGACCGCGCCAGTCGAGTTCGGTCAGCAGCGCCGGTGCGTTGCGCAGCACCACTTGCAGCGGCTCCTTGTCGCCCTCCCACAGGAACGCGGTGCGCAGGATCGCGTGACGCTGCGCGGCATCGGCCCAGGCCTCGAGGAAACGCGGACCGTCAACGCCACGCACGCCCACTTCGATCTGGTTGACGTACAGCCCCGAGTCGCCGTCCTGCACCGAGTGGAACAGCATGCCCTGCTGCATCGGCGACAGAGGATAAACGTCGTCCACCTCGTCTGCCGTCAATGCCAGCGCCTGATATTGCGCGGCGCTCAGCTCGATTTTCAGCGCCGGCGCAGCCACTACCGGCGCAGCTTCCTCGGCGTCCACAGCCTGGGCGACAGTCGCCAGTTCGGCGATGGTCGGGTGACTGAACACGTGCTTCGGCGAAATGCTCAGGCCGGCCTTGCGCGCACGGCTGACCGCCTGGATCGACACAATGGAATCGCCGCCCAGCTCGAAGAAGTTGTCCTGAATGCCGACCGGCACTTCGAACAGCGCCTGCCAGACCTCTTGCAGCGTCGCCTCCACGGCATTGCGCGGCGCGATGTATTCACCAACCTGCTGATCGGGTTGCGGCAACGCGCGGCGATCGAGCTTGCCGTTCGGCGTCACCGGCAGTTGCTCAAGCAACATCACATGGCTCGGCTGCATGTGCTCGGGCAACGCGTTGCGCAGGTGCTGCTTCAGCCCATCGAGTGCCAGCGACTGGGCGACCACGTAAGCCACCAGTTGCTTGGATTTACCGACATCCAGCGCGATCACCACCGCCTCGCGCACCTGCGGATGTTCCAGCAGGCAGGCTTCGATTTCACCCAGTTCGATGCGCAAGCCACGGATCTTCACTTGATGGTCGATGCGGCCGACGTATTCAATCACGCCGTCATCGCGATAACGCGCCAGGTCGCCGGTGCGATACAGACGCTCGCCCCGTGTACTGAACGGGCTGGCGACGAAACGCTCAGCCGTCAGGTCCGGACGGCGATGGTAACCCCGCGCCAGACCGATGCCGCCCAAGTACAGCTCACCGACGCAGCCCGCCACTTGCGGTTGCAGGCTGTCATCGAGGATGTAGGTCACCAGGTTGGCGATCGGGTAACCGATCGGCACGCTAATCGAGCCGTCATCGACGCACGTCCAGTGGGTCACGTCGATGGCGGCTTCGGTCGGCCCGTACAGGTTGTACAAAGCAACGCCGGGCAGCACGCGGAACAGGCTGTTCTGCAAATCCGCCGACAACGCTTCGCCGCTGCACATGATCTGCCGCAGGCTGGCGCAACGCTCAAAGCCTTCGCCCTGAACAAATGCCTGCAACATCGACGGCACGAAATGCAGGGTGCTCACCTGATATTGCTCGATCAAACGCACCAGCTGCGCCGGGTCGCGATGGGCGCCCGGTTCGGCCACCGCAAGGCGCGCACCGACCATCAGCGGCCAGAAGAACTCCCACACCGACACGTCAAAACTGAACGGTGTCTTTTGCAGTACGGTGTCGCGACCGTCCAGCGGGTACGCGCCCTGCATCCACTCAATGCGGTTGAACAACGCATCGTGACGGTTGGCCGCGCCCTTCGGTTTACCGGTGGAGCCGGAGGTGTAAATCATGTACGCCAGCGATTGCAGCTCGACCACGCACGGCAGGTTTTCGTCGCTCAAGCCTTCGACCAGCTGAGCGCTGTCGTCCAGGCAGATCGCCGTGGTCCCGGGGGGAATCGGCAATTGCGCCAGCAGATGACGCTGGGTCAGCAGCACGTGGACGCCGCTGTCCTCGAACATATGCTCCAGGCGCTCGCGCGGGTAATCCGGGTCCAGCGGCACGTAGGCGCCGCCGGCCTTCATGATCGCGAGCAAACCGATCACCAGTTCCAGCGAACGCTCGGCGGCAATCCCCACCAGCACTTCGGCGCCGACACCTTGGGCGCGCAGGTAGTGCGCCAGGCGGTTGGCCTGCTGGTTGAGTTGGCGATACGTCAGGCTCTGACCGGCAAACACCAACGCCTGGGCGTCCGGGGTTTTCAGCACCTGGGCTTCGAAGCACAGGTGGACCGGACGCACGTCGGGCCAGGTCACGGCGGTGTCGTTGAAGCCTTGCACTTGTTGCTCGGTCTGCGCGGTGTCGAGTAGGCTCAGGCGACCCAAGGCTTGTTGCGGCTCACGGACCATGGCATCGAGCAACGCCACCAGACGCTCGCTCAGGCCGTCGATGGCCTCGGCGGTAAACAGCGCGGTGTCGTAATTGAAACGCAGGTCCAGGCACTCGCCCAGCTCGGCGGCGATGGCCAGCGGGAAACTGGTTTGATCGTGATTGCTGATACCCGAGAACTTCAGCGCACTCGGATTACCGCCCTCCAGCGCCTCGGCGACCGGGTAGTTTTCGAACACCAGCAGCGTGTCGAACAGCGACTCACCAGAGTGCCCGGCCCAACGCTGCACATCCGCCAGCGGCGTGTATTCGACATCGCGCAGTTTGAGATTGAGCGCCTGCACCTCGTCCACCCATTGGCTGACCGTGCGCTCAGGATGCGGCGTGGCGATCACCGGCAAGGTGTTGATGAACAGGCCGACTTGCTGCTCTATCCCCTGCAACTCGCTCGGACGCCCCGACACCGTGGCGCCGAACGCGACCGTGCGCTGGCCGGTGTAGCGCTGCAACAGCAACAGCCACGCCGCTTGCAGCAAGGTGTTCGGCGTCACGCGGGCCTGACGGGCAAAGCCGCTCAGGCGTTCGCTGGCCGCCCGGTCCAGGCTCAGGTGAACGGTGCGATGACCGTCGCCCTGCCCTGCGACCGGTCCCGGCATCGCGCCGGCCAAACGGGTCGGCTCGTTGAACGCCTGCAACTGCTCCAGCCAGAACGCTTCGCACGCGGCGCGATCACGCCCGCCCAGCCACGTCATGTAATCGCGATAACGACCGCCGCTTGCCACCGGCATCACGCCGGAGTAACGCTGCAACACTTCGCCGAACAGCTGCGAGGTGCTCCAGCCGTCCAGCAGAATGTGGTGGTTGGTGAAGATCAGGTGATGGGTGTCGTTTGCGGTCTGTACCAGGGTCAGGCGCAGCAACGGCGCGGCTGTCAGGTCGAAACCGCGCAGGCGATCGTCTTCGACCAGACGTTCCAGGGCGTGTGCCTGATCCGCTTCATTGCGCCAATCGAGCACGGTCACCGGCAACGTGGCGTTGGCCAGAATCACTTGCAGCGGCTGCGAGCCATGGCTCTCGCTGAAGAACGCGGCGCGCAACACTTCATGGTTTTCCAGCGTCTGTTGCCAGGCGCTGCGGAACGCCTCGACGTCGATGCCCTGCACGTCCACGCGCATTTGCGGGATGTAGGCGCCGGCATCCGGGGCGAACAGGCTGTGGAACAACATGCCTTCCTGCATCGGCGACAGCGGGAAGATGTTTTCGATCTCACACGCCGCCAGCGGCAGTGCATCGAGTTGCGCCTGATCGACGCTGACCAGCGGCACGTCACTCGGCGTCAAGCCACCGGCACCGCTGAGGCAGTGTTCGATCAGCTGTTGCAGTTCGCCAGCGTAGGCCTCGGCCAGGCGCTGCACGGTGTGCTCGGCAAACATGTCGCGGCTGAAGGTCCAGCTCAGGCGCAATTGCCCGGCGTACACCTGACCGTTAATGCTCAGGCCACGGTCCAGCGCGGCCGAAGCGCCCTGCTCGGCGCCACCGCTTTCACGGGCCGGGCGCCACGGTGCCTGCTCATCGAAACTGGCATCGAACTGGCCCATGTAGTTGAAGGTGACTTGCGGTTGCGGCAGATCCTCAAGACCGGCCTGCGCCAGATACCGCAGGATGCCAAAACCGATGCCTTTGTCCGGCACGGCGCGCAGCTGTTCCTTGACCGCCTTGATGCTCCCCGCCAAATCGCTGGCCGGGGTCAACTTGACCGGGAAAATCGAGGTGAACCAACCCACGGTGCGGGTCAGGTCGATGTCGTCGAACAGGTCTTCACGACCATGACCTTCCAGTTTGACCAGGGTCGATGGCTGGCCGGTCCAGTCGCCCAGCACCCGCGCCAACGCCGTCAGCAACAGGTCGTTGACCTGCGTGCGGTAAGCCGCTGGTGCGTCTTGCAGCAGTTGGCGGGTGAAGGTGCTGTCGAGCACGGTTTCCACGCTCACGGCGTGTTGGCTGGCGAGGCTGCCTTGCGGATTATCGGCGGGCAGGTCCACCACCACGTCGTGGTATTGGCGCTGCCAGTAAGCCGCTTGGCTCGCCAGTTCGGGACTTTGCGCATGGGTTTGCAAACGTGCCGCCCACGCTTGATAGGCGCTGGATTTGGCCGGCAGGCGCACAGGTTGAGCCTGACGCGCCTGGTCGTAGGCCGTTTGCAAATCTTCGAGCAACAGACGCCAGGACACGCCGTCCACCGCCAAATGATGCACCACCAGCAGCAAGCGCTGACCGCCCGCGCCCATGTCCACCAGCAAGGCGCGCAGCAATGGACCGTCGTGCAAATTCAGGCTGGCCTGTGCGGCGTTGCAGTGCTCAAGCAATTCGTCGGCGTTCGCAGCCTGACGCTGCCACAACAATTCGGCGCTGCTCCAGTGCTCGGCCTGAGCCTGTTGCCACACGCCATTCACTTGACTCAATCGCAGGCGCAATGCGTCGTGATGTTCCAGCAACGCGGCCAATGCCTGTTGCAGGCACGCGCTGTCGAGCGGCTCGCGAAGTTCCAGCAGCACCGATTGGTTCCAGTGGTCCCGGGCCTCGATGGCCTGCTCGAAAAACCAGTGCTGGATCGGTGTCAGCAGCACGTCGCCGCGCACCGGGCCCTGGTCGATGAGCAGACCGGCGCTGCGCTGCGCGACCTTCGCCAGACTCTGCACGGTCTGGTGTTGAAACAGGTCACGCGGGGTGATGCGAATCCCGGCCTGACGCGCACGGCTGACCACCTGAATCGAGATGATCGAATCGCCGCCCAGTTCGAAGAAGTTGTCGTCGATCCCCACGCGCTCAAGCTTGAGCACGTCTTGCCAGATCGCCGCCAACTCGGCTTGCAGGTCGTCCACCGGTGCTGTGTAAACCTGTTGCGCCAGGGCAGCATCAGGCTTGGGCAACGCGTTGCGGTCGAGCTTGCCGTTGCTGGTCAGCGGCCACTGATCAAGCTTGAGCAAATGCGCCGGCACCATGTAATCCGGCAGACCGGCCCGCAAATGTTCACGCAGCGACTGACGCAAATCAGCGACGTCCTGGGTGACGGTGAACCAGGCGACCAACTGTTGACTGCCATTGATCTCGGGCGCCAGCACCAGCGCTTGTTCAATGGCCGGGTGACTTTGCAGACGGTCCTGGATTTCCCCCAGCTCAATGCGGAAGCCACGAATCTTCACTTGATGGTCGATGCGTCCGGCGTACTCGATGCTGCCATCGGCGCAATAGCGCGCCAGATCGCCGGTGCGATACAGGCGCGCACCCGCCTCGGCGGCGAACAGGTCCGGGACAAACCGCGTGGCGGTCAGATCGGCGCGCTGGTGATAACCCCGCGCCAGACCGGCACCGCCGACGTACAGCTCGCCGACGCAACCCTTGGCCACCGGGTTCAGGCGTGGGTCGAGCACGTACCAGCGCAGGTCGGCAATCGGCTCGCCCAGCGGCGAACTGTTGGCGCCGTCGAGGTCGGCGCGGGACAACGGCCGGTAGGTCACGTGCACCGTGGTTTCGGTGATGCCGTACATGTTGATCAGCAACGGCTGTTGCTCATCGAACGCGTCGTACCACGGACGCAGGCTCGCGACGTCCAGCGCCTCGCCGCCGAACACCACATAACGCAGGGCCATGCCCTGAGCATTGGCGCAAGCAAACGGCATCAGTTGACGGAACGCCGACGGGGTCTGGTTGAGCACCGTGACCTGCTCATCACACAGCAGGCGAGCGAACTCTTCCGGGGAACGGCTGATGGCGTGCGGCACCACCACCAGCTTGCCGCCGTAGAACAACGCACCAAAGATTTCCCATACCGAGAAGTCGAAGGCGTAGGAATGGAACAGGCTCCAGACATCGTCCGCGTTGAAACCGAACCAGTGTTCGGTGGCGCTGAACAGGCGGGTCAGGTTGCTGTGCGGCAACAAGGTGCCTTTGGGTTTGCCGGTGGAGCCGGAGGTGTAGATGACGTACGCGAGGTTTTCCGGGCGGGTCAGGTTCGGCAGGTTCTCGACGGACGCCTCATTCAGCCAGTCGCTGGCGTGATCCAGGCAAATCACTTCGATGCCTTCGGACAACGGCAAACGCGGCAGCAGCGCGGAATCGGTCAGCAGCAAGCGCGTGCCGCTGTCGGCCAGCATGTAGGCCAGACGATCCTGCGGGTATTCCGGGTCCAGCGGCACGTACGCGCCGCCGGCCTTGAGGATCGCCAGCACGCTGACGATCATTTCCAGCGACCGCTCCAGCGCGATCCCCACCAACACATCCGGCCCGACACCGCGCTCGCGCAGACGCTGGGCGATGCGGTTGGCCTGTTGGTTCAGTTGCGCGTAGCTGAGGGTCGCGCCGTCGCAGGTCACCGCGATGTTGTGCGGGTGCGCGGCGGCCTGGGCTTCGATCAGTTGATGCGCGCACAGCGTGTTCGTGGCCTGCGAAGCGGCGCTGCGGTTCCAGTCCAGCAACGTGGCGTGCTGCTCGGTTGCGGCGAGCATGTTCAGGTCGGCCAAGGCGACCGAGCCGTCGGCACAGATCGCCTGCAACAAGTTCAGCCAATGCTGACCGAGACGCTCGATGGTCGAAGCGTCGAACAATTCGGTGGCGTACACGAACGAGGCGTGGATGCCGTCGTCGCTCTCCACGGTGTCAAGCATCAGCTCGAACTTGGTGGTCTTTTCATCCCAGATCAACGGCTCGACGCTCAGGCCCGGCAAGTCCCAGCGCTGTTCGCCGCCGGCTTCGCGCTGGTGGTTGAACATCACCTGGAACAACGGCGTGTGGCTCAGGCTGCGTTCGACATCGAGGCCATCGACCAATTGCTCAAAAGGCAAATCCTGATGCGCCTGCGCGCCCAGTGCCGCCGCCTTGACCTCGGCCAGCAACTGCAAAAATGGCTGGTCGGCATGGGGCTGGGTACGCAACACCTGGGTGTTGACGAAAAAGCCCAGCAGGTTTTCCACGTCTTGGCGGGTACGGTTGGCAATCGGCACGCCGACGCGAATGTCCCGTTCGCCGCTGTAGCGATGCAACAGGGTTTGCAACGACGCCATCAACACCATGAACAGCGTGCAGCCTTCGCGACGGGCGAGATCTTTCAGAGCAGACGCCAGGGCCGCCGGCACATTCAGCTCGACGCTGGCGCCCTGCTGGCTCGGGATCGCCGGGCGACGACGGTCGGCCGGCAGGTTCAGCTGTGGGTGCTCGCGGCCCAATTGTTCACGCCAGTAAGCAAGCTGACGCTCGGCCTCGCCGGCCTCCAGCCACAGGCGCTGCCAACGGGCGAAATCGGCGTACTGAATGCCCAGCTCCGGTAGCTGCGGCGCTTGCCCGGCGCTGAGTTGCGCGTAGAGCTGGGTGAATTCCTGCAACAGGATCGGCAGCGAACCGCCGTCGGTGACGATGTGGTGGAACGTCAGCACCAGCACATGCTGCTGCGCGTCGAGGCGGATCAACCGGCAGCGCATGAGCGGACCGTGCTGCAAATCGAATGGCTGCTCGGCGTTGAGGCCGACCTGGTGATGCAGTTCGGCGTCGTCGGCGGCGTTTGCCTCGACCAGCGGCGCGTCCATCTGCGGGTGGATTTTTTGCAGCACCTGCTGCTCATCGAACACGAAGGTGGTGCGCAGCACTTCATGACGCTGCACCAGCGCAGCGAGGGTTTGCGCCAGCGCGGCGCGGTTCAGCTCACCGCTGAGGCGAAAGGCACCGGTCAGGTTGTACGCGGTCGCCTGTGGCTGCATCTGCCACAAAAACCACAAGCGCTGCTGCGCGTACGACGCCGGCAAGGTGTCGACCGCCGGGTCCCGTGGCGGGATCGGCAGCAGCTCAAGGGTCAGGCCTTGCGCGTGCATCTTTTCTTGCAAGGCACGCCGCGCGTCCAGGCTCAAGCCGCAGAAACGCTGGGCCAGGGTCATCATTCTGTCCGGTGCAACACTCATCGCGTGTGTTCCTCATCCACTTCGTCGAACAACGCTTCCAGCGCGTCTACATCGTTTTCTTTGTGTTCACTGTGCTGACGGAACTGCTCGATTTCCGCCGCCAGGCGTTCCAGGGTGTCGCCCTCGAAGAACAGCTTCAGCGGGATCGCCAGGTTCAGTTCTTCCTGAATCCGCGCACGAATCCGCGTTGCCAACAGCGAGTGACCGCCGAGCTCGAAGAAGCTGTCGTGCACGCCGACCCGCTCCACGTGCAGCGCTTCGGCCCAGATCGCCGCCAGGACTTTTTCCAGGTCGGTGCGCGGGGCGACGAAGGCACTGCGGCGCACGTCGAGGTCGAGCAAGGCCTGGCGGTTGAGTTTGCCGTTGGGCATCAGCGGGAAACGTTCCAGCACCTGCAAGCGCGCAGGTTGCATGTGCTCCGGCAACGCTTCGCTGAGGTGGCTGCGCAATTCGTTGAGGCGGATGTCGGCGGTGTCGGCCGGGGAAATCACGAAGCCCAGCAGTTGCGGACCGGTCGGCGTTTCACGGGCGATGACGGCGGCCTCTTCAATGCCGGGGGCGCTGCGCATGGCGGATTCGATCTCGCCCAGTTCGATGCGGAAGCCACGGATTTTCACTTGATGATCGACCCGGCCGAGGTACTCCAGCACGCCATCGGCGCGGTAGCGTGCGAGGTCGCCGGTGCGGTACAGGCGTTGACCGGCCTGCTTCGCAAACAGGTCGGGCACAAAACGTTCGGCGGTCAGCGTGGCACGCTTGAGGTAGCCTCGGGCAATGCCGGCGCCGCCGACATACAGCTCACCTTCGACGCCCACGGCCACCGGCATCAAGTCCGGGCCGAGCACGTGAATGCGCATCCCCGGAATCGGCTGGCCAATCGGGATGGTGTCGTCGTCCTGACCGAGCGGCAGTTCCCACGCCGAGCACCAGACCGTGCCTTCGGTCGGGCCGTATTCGTTGACCAGTGCCACTTGCGGCAAGGCCTCGCGATGACGTGCGACCAGGGCGTTGCTGCACGCTTCGCCCGCCACAATCACACACGCCAGCGCCGGGTTTTCGAGGTGTTCGAGAATCTGCGCGTGGTAGGACGGCAAGGTCAGGTAGTGGGAAACCTCTTCACGCTGGATCAGCGCCGCCAGCAGCGCCGGGTCCTTGTAGCTGTCTTCGTCCGGCAGGCACAGGGTCGCGCCCTGCCCCAACGCCCAGAAAACCCCGGCCACCGAGCTGTCGAAGGAGAACGACGAGAGCATCAGGAACGCGCGTAACGGCTGACGATAGAACGCGCTGCGTGCGAGGGTCGAGGCCACCGCGTTAACGTGACTGATCATCACGCCCTTGGGCTTTCCGGTGGAGCCGGAGGTGTAAATCACGTAGGCCAGATGGGCGCTGTCGCCCAGCGGGGCTGGCTGTTCCTGCGATGCGGACCAGACTTCGGCCTGCGGCATCAGCGAAATCACCCGCTCGCCGTGTAACGCTTCCGGCAGCGGCTGACAGGCCAGCACCTGACGCGCAGCGGCGTCCTGCAACATGAACGCCAGACGCTCGATCGGGTAGTTCGGATCGAGCGGCAGGTAAGCGGCGCCGGCCTTGAGTGTGCCGAGCAGTGCAATAACAATTTCCAGCGAGCGCTGGCCGTAGACCGCGACGATTTCATCCGGCGCCACGCCTTGGGCGCGCAGGGTATTGGCGACCTGGTTGGAGCGTGCATCCAGTTCGGCGTAGCTCAGGCGTTGGCCATTGACGCTGACGGCGATGCGCTGCGGATGCAGGCGTGCCTGTTCGGTGAACAGATCTTGCAGGTAGCGATGCGGCAGTGCCTGCTCGGCGGCCAGCGGGTTGAAGTCTTCGATCAAACGGGTCAGTTGCACCGCATTGACCTGAGTGGCCTGGCCCAGGGTCAGCTCGGGCGAGGTCAGCAACTGGCGGCTGAATTCGACAAACTGTTCCAGCCACGCTGCCAGCATCGACTCGGGCACCGCGCCGGCCAGGCACGACAGCTGCAACTGTTCGCCTTGAACCCGCAGGCGCAGGACTTCCGGGTTGGCATCGTCCACTTCAATGTTCGCGTCGGCATCGGCCTGATACACCAGGCCATAACGCAGCGGCGTCGCGACTTCGGCGCTCAGTTCAAACTCGTTGAGGCAGTCGAGCCAGGACAGCGATTGCTCGACGTTGCCAGCAAACGAGGCCAGCGCTTGCGCCAGGGTTTCGTGGCTGCGGTGATCAAACGCTACTGGCAAACGGCGGGCGAAACGCCCGAGGGTCGCTTCGGTCTGCTCGTTGCGCCCCGCCACTTCCCAGCCCATCAGCAACTTTTCCTGATTGCCGATGCGCGCCACAAACGCGCTCCACAACAGCAACGCCACGCGCTGCGCTTCGACGCCCTGAGCGGCGGCCAGCCGTTGCACATCGGCCAACCATGCCGCGTCATCAAGCGTCGCCTGATGGCGAGCCAGCGTCACTCCAACGGCCTTTTCAAAAGGCAGATGATGGGCCTGCGCGAACTGCTGTTGCAGGTTGCGCCAGAATGCGGCGCCTTGATGGCCGATGTCTTCTTCGCGCAGTTCTTCCTGCCACGCGGTGTAATCCAGGTACTGCAAGTCTTCCTGATTGTCGGCCAGTGTTTCGCCGCGCAACAGGCTCGCCAGCTCCGCCGACAGCACCCGCAGCGATGCTTCGTCGAGGCTGCTGGCCAGCGCCAGCAACGTGACGAAATGCTGACCGTCCGTGGTTTCCACTGACGCCACCACCAGCACCCGATCCGACGCCTCAGTCAGGGTTTCACGGCTGCGGTTTAGCGCTTCATCCAGCGAAGACACGCGACCCAGCAACGCGACCGGCAACTCATCGCACAGGCTCTGTACCGGCCATTTCATCCCCGGCAAACGGCGATAGACCGTGCGCAGGGTTTCATGGCGCTGGCCCAGTTCATCCAGTGCCGCGCGCAATGCCTGCGCCTCCACAGCCTGGGCGACCGGCACGGTCAAGGCGGCGAACAGCGGCTGTCCGCCCAGTTCCTGAGCGCGCAAATAAAAGGCCTGCTGAGCCGAAGTCTGGAAAACGTCTACCGAAGGTTCGAGGGCGGTGGTGTTCATGTCGAGGGTCCTTATTCCTGATCCAGGTCGGCGCTTTTCTGCGCGATGGCCATGGCCGTGAGGATTTTTCTGTAGCCAGTGAATTCGTTGCGCGCATGCACGCTGAGGATGTTGTCCAGCAGGACCACGTCGCCCTTCTCCCAGGCGAACTCGACCATCACGTCGCGATAGATGCCTTGCAGGTGGCGGATGACGTCGTCGGGGATGGCCGAGCCGTCGCCGAAGAAGGTGTTTTGCGGCAGGTCCAGCGGGCCGAATTCACGCAGCAGGTTGTCGCGGATGCTGTCCGGCAGGGTCAGCGCGTTGAAGAAGGTGCCGTGGTTGAACCAGATGCGCTCGCCCGTCAGCGGATGGCGCACGATGGCCGGGCCGTTTTGCCGGGTGCGCAGGCGATTGCCGGACTTCCACTCGGCCTGAATGCCGATCTTGGCGCAGTAGGCTTCGACTTCGCCGCGATCTTCGCTCTGGAACACGGTTTGCCATGGCAGCCCCATGCCGTCGCCGTAGTTGCGCACGTACATGATGCGTTTACGCTGAAACTCCTCGCGCACGGCCGGGTCGATCCGCGCGAGGATTTCGCGGGTGTCGCCGAACGGGGTTTCGCCGCCGGTGGTCGAGGGTGTGTCGCAGTAGAAGTACAGGTGACGCGGGAACACCGGCGAATAGGAATGCTCGTTGTGCGGGAAGATTTTCTCCGCCGCCGGGTAATCGGTGGAGCTGTAGATCTTGAACTGACCGGTGATCTGGGTCCGTGGCGAGGCGCGGAACAGGTACTCCAGGGCGCCGTCGGAAATCGCCGCCACGCAGCGGTTGAATTCGGCGATGTCGGCCACCTGGAAGCCACGGAACAGAATCACCGCGTGATCAAGCAGCTTGCTTTCGATCAGGGCGCGATTCTCCGTCGCCCATTCCACCAGGCTCACACCAGGCACTGCCGGGCGGCACACCAGCGGCATGCTGGCACCGTCGAACATCGGCGCAAAACTCACCAGCCGGGTCGGGTCGGTGGACAGGCTCTTGCGCGCACCGCGGCCGATTTTGGGAATGGACTTGGTGGTTGAAACAGTCATAAACCCCTCCAGAAAATGATGACGGCGGCGCCCGGTTGGCGCCGCCGCAATGAATCAGTCCGCCGCGCCTTGCGTTGCCGGCGTGCCGCGACGACGCTTGATCGCCATGGGCCCGCCCAGCAACGCCTTGCGCTGCTCGTTCAATCGCGCATCGGCACGGCGCTGCACCTCGGTGGCCAGTTCCAGCAGATCGCTGACCGTCAGCTCGTCGGCGCGCAACAACGCTTGCAGTACCGCCTCGATTTGTTCGAACAGACTTTGCAGCGTGCTCGGCAAGTACTGCCCGGCGGGTGTTTCGAAACTCAGGTGAATGTGTTCGGCCTCGTTGTAGAACGCAGCGACCATGCCGATCTCGGCAGCTTGCCGGCCCGACGGGAAGTCCTCGACCAACAAGCCGTCCATGGAGGGCAAGCGACCGACGCCTTCCTGATAGATCAACTTGATGTCGAACAATGGCGAACGCCCGGCCCGACGCGGCAAGCGCAACGCTTCCACCAGTCGCTCGAACGGCAGGTCCTGATGGTCCGAAGCCTCCAGAACCGCACGGCGACAGGCTTGCAACAGTTGCCCGGCAGCCTGGTCGGCATCGACCTCCACTTGCAGCACTAATTGGTTAACGAAGAAGCCGACCATTTGTTCAAGCTCAACTTGATTTCGGTTGGCGATATCGGTGCCGATGCGCACGCGGCTGACCTCGGTGCGCTGGCGCAACACCAGGGTGAAGCCGGCCAATAGCACCATGAACAGCGACAATCCACGCTGTTGGGCGAAGTCGCGCAATTGCTGACTCAAGGTCGAATTCAAGGTGAAATGTTGGCTGGCGCCCTCCTGCGCCTGACGCTGATCGCCGTCGCCCGGCAGCTCCAGCACGGCTTGCGGCTGACCGAGGCGCGCCTGCCAGTAATCGAGCTGTCGTTGCAGCTCGCCGCCCTGCTCCAGCCACTGGCGCTGCCATTTGGCGAAGTCGGCGTATTGCACGACCTGCTCCGACAACTGCGCGACACCACCCCGGTTGAGGGTCGGGTACAGCGTGACGAATTCATTGATCAGAATCCGGAACGACCAGTCATCCGCCGCGATGTGGTGCACCGTCAGCAGCAGCACATGCTCCTGATCCGCAACCTGCAACACCCGCACCCGCAGCAAAGGCCCGTTGCGCAGATCGAACGACCGGGCGACTTCTTCACGGGCCAACTGCGCGGCTTCGACGTCCGGGGCCGGCAAGTGCCGCAGGTCGCTGATGGCGAAATCCAGCGGCAGTTCGGCGTGTACCCGCTGCCAGGCCTGGCCGTCTTCCTCATAGAACGTGGTGCGCAACACGGCGTGGCGTTGCACCAGGGTCTCGAAGGTTTGCTGCAACGCCGACAGGTTCAACGCGCCGCGCAACCGCAGGGCGCCGGGCATGTTGTACATCGAGCTGTCGGGTTCGAGGTTCCACAGGAACCACAACCGCTGCTGGGCGAAGGACAACGGCTGGCGTTCGCCGGAGTGGTCCGCCACCAGCGCCGGGCGCTCGCAGACATTGGCGGCGTGTCGCAGGCCTTGCACCTGAGCCGCGAAATCCTGCAGGCGCGGGTGTTCGAACAGGCTGCGCAGGCTCACCGACAGGCCCAGACGCTGACGAATCTGCGAAACGATCTGCGTGGCCAGCAACGAATGACCGCCCAACTCAAAGAAGCTGTTTTCGCGATCGACACGGGCAACTTGCAATACCTGCTGCCAGATCTGCGCCAGCTCGATTTCCAGCTCACCTTGCGGTGCGGTGCCGGCCACGGCGTCCCAGACTTCGGGTGCGGGCAGCGCCGCGCGGTCGAGTTTGCCGTTGCGGTTGAGCGGCAATGCGCTCATCACCACCAGTTGCGCCGGGAGCATGTAGTCCGGCAGACGCTCGCCCAAAGCCTGGCGCACGGTCTCGGTGAGTTGACGCGAATCAGCGTTCGGCAACACCGGCACGACATAACCGATCAGTTGCTTGCCACCGACGCCTTCGTGCACCAGCACCGCGGCTTCGCTGATCATCGGCAAGCCTTGCAGGTGCGCTTCCAGCTCACCGAGTTCAACGCGGAAACCGCGAATTTTCACCTGATGGTCGATGCGTCCCAGGTATTCCAGCGCGCCGTCTTCGCGATACCGCGCTAGGTCACCGCTGCGGTACAAACGTGCGCCCGGCGTGGTGGAGAACGGATCGGCGATAAAGCGTTCGGCGCTCAGCCCCGGACGCTGGTGATAGTGCTGGGCAATGCCGGCATCACCGCCGATGCACAACTCGCCCACGCAACCGGTTGGCAGCAGGTGGCCCTCGGTGTCCAGCACGTACAACGCCCGACCGGGCAAGGCGCGACCAATCGGCACGCCGATCAGGTTTTGCGTGTCGGCCAAGGTGCACAGGTGGGTGCTGGAAACCACCGTGGCTTCGGTCGGCCCGTAGGTGTTGAGCAGGCGTACGTCGCCGAGACCGGCGGCATGCCAGAGCTTCAGGCCCTCCAGTGACATGGCTTCGCCGCCGACATGAACCTGCCGCAACCGACCTTTGTCGCGCTGAGGCTGCGCGGCCCATTCCTGGGCCAGCAAATACCAGTAGGCCGCCGGCAAGTCCGCCAGGGTCACGCCCTGTTCGATGATCTGTCGGTACAAGGTGTCGGTGTCCCACAGCTCATCGCCGCGCAACACCAGCGCCGCGCCCACGCACAGTGGCGGGTAGCACTGCTCGACAAAGCCGTCGAAGCTGAACGTGGCGAATTGCAGCACGCGGTCGTCGGCGCTGAGTTGCGAATAGTCCGCCGCAATCACGCAAAACTCGCGCAGTGCGGCGTGGGCCAGGCACACGCCTTTCGGCCGCCCGGTGGAACCGGAGGTGTAAATCAGGTACGCGAGGTCTTCGGCACACGCGAGGTTGACCGGGTTGGCCGTGGAATAGCCGGCCAGCGACGCCGTCGTCAGCGCCAGGCGCGGCAAGCCTTCGGGCAGCGCGACATCGGTCAGCAGCTCCGGTTGCGCCAGCAGCAGGTCCATGCCGCTGTCTTCGATCATGTAGGCCAGGCGTTCGGCCGGGTAGTCCGGGTCCAGCGGCACGTAACCGGCACCGGACTTGAGGATGGCCATGAGGCTGACGATCATCTGTGCATTGCGCCGCACCGACAGGCCGACCCGTTGCCCCGGCGCCACGCCGTGTTCGCGCAGGCGATGGGCGAGCTGGTTGGCCTGGGCGTTGAGCTGTGCATAAGTCAGTCGCTCGTCGCCGGCAATTACGGCCCATGCATCGGGCGTGCGGGCCGCTTGCTGCTCGAAACGCTGATGCGCCAACAGCGGACTGTCCAGCTGCGGCGCGGCGGGACGCGAGCCCAGCAATACCTGCGCTGTTTGCTTCGCGTCCAACAGACTGACGGCGCCCAATACCTGCTGCGGCTGCGCAACGAACTGTTCCAGCACATGCAGCAGGTTCGCACTCAAACGCTCGATCTGCGCGGCGCTGAACAAGGTCCGGTCGAAACTGAATTCCAGACGCAGGCTGGCGCCGACTTCGATGCCGAGGGTCAGCGGGTAGCTGGTGATTTCGTGATTGCGCAATGCGCCGAAGGTCAGTCCCGCTGGCGCCCCTTGCTTCAGCGCTTCGGCCACCGGGAAGTTTTCGAACACCAGCAAGCTGTCGAACAGTGCATTGCCCTGCTGCCCGGCCCAGCCCTGAATGTCGTAGAGCGGCACATGCTCGAACTCACGCAGGCTCAGGTTCAGCGCTTGCAACTCATTGAGCCATTGGCTGACCGGTTGCGCGGACGACGGCGTGGCAATGATCGGCAAGGTGTTGATGAACAGGCCCAACTGTTGCTCGATACCCGGCAACGGTGCGAATCGCCCGGCAATCGTAGCGCCGAACGCCACGCACGATTGGCCAGTGTAGCGTTGCAACAGCAGGCCCCATGCGCCCTGCAACAAGGTGTTGAGGGTGATTTTCTGCTGCCGGGCAAACTCTGCCAGACGCTGCATCGCGGCGCTTTCGAGCGTCAGGTGATGCTCGCCCATGCCGCGTCCTTCGACCGGCGTCGGCAAGGCGTGCGCCAGCAAGGTTGGCGTTTCGAGTGCGGCCAGCGCCTGTTTCCAGAACTGTTCACCCGCCGCCGGTGGCTGCTGCTGAATCCAGCCGAGGTAGTCGCGGTATTGCCCCAAAGGCTTGGCCAGTGCCTGCCCGGCGTAATGCTGAATCACCTCTCCGAGCAACTGCGCGTTGCTCCAGCCGTCCATGAGGATGTGATGACTGGTGTAGATCAGGTGCCAGGCGTCGCTGCTCTGGCGCACCAGCATCAGGCGGAACAGCGGCGCGGCACTGAGTTCGAAACCACGGCTGCGCTCTTCGGCGGCCAGTGCATCGAGGTCGATATCGGCCGCTTCGATCACCTGCAATTGCAGGTCGATCTGGCGATGAATCACCTGATGCGCAGCTTCCAGGCCCAACCAGTGGAAGCTGCTGCGCAGAATGTCGTGACGGTTGACCGCCGCCTGCCACGCCCGACCGAAGGCCGCCAGTTCCAGCCCCTGAATATCCAGGCGCAGTTGGTTGATATAGGCCTCGGCCTGCGGCTCATACAAGGTGTGGAACAGCATGCCCTGCTGCATCGGCGTCAACGGATAAATGTCTTCGATGGCCGGGGCTGCGACGGGCAAGGCGTCCAGCTGCGCCTGATTGATCCGTGCCAGCGGGAAGTCCGACGGCGTGACCTGGCCCGCCGGCGTGACGCAGCAGTGTTCGATCAGTGCGGTGAGTTCTTCGGTGTAGGCGTCGGCCAGTTTTTGAACGGTGCTGTCGGCGAACATGTCGCGACTGAAACCCCATTGCAGCGAGAGTTGACCGCCATAGACCTGGCTTTCCAGCGTCAGCCAGTTGGCCAGAGGCGCATCGTCACCCTGGGCCTGACCGCCGCTTTCCGCTGCGGGTACAAACAGCGCGTCTTCATCGAACTGGCGGTCGAACTGGCCAAGGTAGTTGAAGGTGATGCATGGCGCCGGCAACCCTTGCAACGCTTCACGCTGGGCCGGTTCGCCGAGGTAACGCAGCAGGCCGTATCCCAGGCCTTTGTCGGGGATGGCGCGCAGTTGTTCCTTGATCGCCTTGATCGTGTTCGCCGTTTGCGCGTGAGGTTGCAGGCGCACCGGGAACAGGCTGGTGAACCAACCCACGGTGCGCGTCAGGTCGAGGTCGTCGAACAGGTCTTCACGGCCATGGCCTTCGAGCTGGATCAGCGTCGAGTTGTGCCCGGTCCAGCGGCAGATCACCCGCGCCAGTGCGGTCAACAGCAGGTCGTTGACCTGAGTGCGATAGGCCGCCGGCGCCGTTTGCAGTAATTGCCGCGTCAACCCGGCGTCGAGTTTCGATTCGATTTTGTGGCCGTGGCGATGCTGCAGGCTGCCCAGCGGATTTTCACACGGCAGGTCGCGGGCATCGGCGTGTTGTGCCTGCCAGTACGGCAGTTGCTGATCCAGCGTGCGGGCATGCGCTTGCAGGTGTTTGGCCCAGTGTTGATAAGCGCTGGTTTTGTCCGGCAACGTTGCGGCGCTGCCACCCTCCAATTGCGCATAGGTTTGCTGCAGGTCTTCGAGCAGCACCCGCCAGGACACACCGTCCACCGCCAGATGGTGGACCGCCAGCAGCAGGCGTTGCGTGCCATCGTCGAGGCTGACCAGCAGCGCGCGCAGCAACGGCCCTTCGGCCAGATCGAGGCTGCGTTGTGCTTCGTCGCACAGCACCGTCAACGCCTCGGTCGACGCCGCGTGCCGCTGCCACAACCCGGCCGTTTCGACCTGTGGTCCATGAGACTGCTGCCAGCCATCGACACTCGCGGCAAACCGCAGGCGCAAGGCATCGTGATGGTTAATCAGCGCAACCAGCGCGGCTTCCAGTGCTTGCGGGTTCAGCGCCTCGCGCGGCGTCAACAGCAAGGACTGGTTCCAGTGTTGCGGTTGCGCGATGGCCTGTTCGAAGAAGTAGTGTTGCGCCGGGGTCAGGATGACCTCACCGCTGACCGGCCCCTGGTCGATGGCACTGCGGTTGTCGAACGTCGCCACCAGCGCCAGGCTGCGCACGGTCTGGTACTGAAACAGGTCGCGCGGGCTGAGACGGATACCGGCCTGACGGGCGCGGCTGACCACTTGAATGGAGATGATCGAATCACCGCCCAGTTCGAAGAAGTTGTCTTCGAGGCCCACACGCTCCAGGCCCAGTACGTCCTGCCAGATCTGCGCCAATGCCATCTGCATCGCATCTTGCGGCGCGACGAACGCCTGTTGCGGCGCCGCATCCGGTTGCGGCAGGGCCTTGCGGTCCAGTTTGCCGTTGGCGGTCACCGGCAAGGCATCGAGCGGCATCAGGTAGGTCGGCACCATGTATTCCGGCAAGCTTTTGAGCAGCCAGCCCTTGAGGGTTTCCGGCCACTGCGCCTCGGCGTTTTCCAGCACCAGGTACGCCACCAGATGTTTGCCGCCCTGCACCAGGACCACCGCCTCGCGCACCAGCGGATGCTGCATCAGACGGGTTTCGATTTCCCCCAGCTCGATACGCAGGCCGCGCAGTTTCACTTGATGGTCGAGGCGGCCGAGGTATTCGATCACCCCGTCGGCACGCTGGCGCACGCGGTCGCCGGTGCGGTACAGGCGTGCGCCGTCATGGAACGGGCACGGCACAAATCGCTCGGCCGTCAGCCCCGGACGCCGGTGATAACTGCGCGCCAGACCGGCGCCGCCCAGGTACAACTCCCCCGCCACGCCCGCCGGCACCGGCAGCAACTGCGCGTCCAGAACGTGGGTGCGCAGGTTGGCAATCGGCCGGCCGATGGGCACGCTGTCGGCGCCCTCGTCAACGCAGGTCCAGTGGGTCACGTCGATGGCCGCTTCGGTCGGCCCGTACAAGTTGAACAACCCGGCGCCCGGCAGTTTGGCGAACACCTGAAGCTGGGCATCCAGCGGCAGGGCTTCACCGCTGCACGCGATGCGTTTGAGGCTGGTGCAGGCTTCTACGCCCGGTTCGTGGATAAACGCCTGAAGCATCGACGGCACAAAGTGCAAAGTGCTGATGCCGAACTCGCCGATGAGGCGGATCAATCGCGCCGGCTCGCGATGCGCGCCCGGCGGCGCCACCACCAGACGGGCGCCGGTCATCAACGGCCAGAAGAACTCCCAGACCGACACGTCAAAACTGAACGGGGTTTTCTGCAATACCGAGTCGCTGCCGTCCAGCCCGTACGCCTGTTGCATCCAGCACAAACGGTTGACCAGCGCCGCATGGCTGTTGCCGGCGCCCTTGGGTTTGCCGGTGGAACCGGAGGTGTAAATCACATAGGCCAGGTTCAGCGGATTCACCGACACCTGCGGGCAATTTTCGCTGTAACCGGCCAGCCAGTCCTCGTCCTGATCCAGTGCGATGACCTTGATGCCCTCGGTCGGCAGCGTGCCAGCCAGGGCGCTTTGGGTCAGCAACACGCCAATCGCACTGTCTTCGATCATGTAGGCCAGGCGTTCCGCCGGGTATTCCGGATCGAGCGGCACGTAAGCGCCGCCGGCCTTGAGAATCGCCAACAGGCCAATGACCATTTCCAGCGAACGCTCAACGGCGATTCCCACCAGCACATCGGGACCGACACCCTGCTTGCGCAGGTAATGCGCCAACTGATTGGTGCGCGCATCGAGCTGTGCATAAGTCAGCTGACGGTCGCCAAACACCAGCGCCGGCGCCTCGGGTGTGCGCAGGGCCTGGGCGTGGATCAGTTCATGAATGCATTGCTCGACGGGATAGGTTTCGGCGGTGCGGTTCCAGTCATGCACCAGCACCTGTTGTTCATCCGCCGCCAGCATCGGCAGCTCGCCGACCCGTTGATGCGTGTCGATCACCATTGCCTGCAACAGCCGCGTCCAGTGCTGCGCCATACGCGCGATGGTCGGCGCGTCGAACAGGTCGCTGGCGTAGGTCAGCGCGGCGTGCAGCTTGCCGCCCTTTTCATAGGTGTCGAGGGTCAGGTCGAACTGCGTGGTGCGCCCTTCCCACTCGATCGCGCCCAGCACCAGGCCGGACGCGGTGCTGATGCTGGACATGTCCGCGACCTGCGGCTGGTGGTTGTACATCACCTGGAACAGCGGCGTGTGGCTGAGGCTGCGCTCCAGTTTCAGCGCTTCGACCAGACGCTCGAACGGCAAGTCCTGATGGGCCTGGGCACCGAGCGCAGTTTCCTTGATGGCGCGCAGCAGATCGTCAACACGGGTATGGCCATCGAGCTGGGTGCGCAGCACTTGGGTGTTGACGAAGAAGCCGATCAGGCCTTCGATTTCCGCTCGGTTGCGGTTGGCAATCGGCACGCCGACACGGATGTCGGTCTGCCCGGTGTAGCGATGCAGCAACGCGTTGAACGCCCCGAGCAACAGCATGAACAGGGTGATGTTGTGTTTCTGCGCGGTGGTGCGCAGTTGCTCGGCCAGTTGCGTGTCGACGGCGAATTCGTAGCGTGTGCCGCGATAGCTCGGCATCGTCGGGCGCGAGTGGTCGGTCGGCAATTCGAGCACCGGGTGCTCATCGCCGAGTTGCGCTTGCCAGTAATCGAGTTGGCGCGCTTGCTCGCCCGCCTCCAGCCAGCGGCGTTGCCACAAGGCGTAGTCGCTGTACTGGATCGGCAGCGGCGCGAGTTGCGGTTGTGCACCGGCCTCGAAGGCGTCGTAGCAGCGGATGAACTCGTCGATCAGCACGTTCATCGACCAGCCATCGGAGACGATGTGGTGCAGGGTCAGCAGCAGGACGTGTTCCTGCTCGGCGAGTTTGAGCAAGGTCACCCGCAGCAGCGGGCCGATGGACAAATCGAAGGGCAGCACCGACTGCTGTTCGGCCGCTTGGGCGACGGCACGTTCGCGCTCCGTTTCCGGCAAGGCGCTGAAGTCCACGTGCTTGATGATCAGCGGCGCGCTGGCCGGCACTTGCAGCAAGGTGTCGTCGGCCTGGCGCTGGAACACCGTGCGCAGGGTTTCGTGACGTTCCACGAGGCTGACGAAGACTTGTTCCAGCGCCGACAGGTTCAACGCACCGGTCAAACGCACCGCGCCCGGCAGGTTGTAGGCGCCACTTTGCGCGTCCAGTTGCCAGAGAAACCACATGCGTTGCTGGGCATATGACAGCGCCTGGCGATCCTCGGCCTCGACGCCGGCAGGAATGGGGAACCGGGCGAAATCAATGCCTTCCTTTTGCAAGGCCGCAAGGAACATCTGGCGCTTTTCCAGGGGCAACCCGATAAACCGGCGAGCAAGTTTCAAGGAGTCATCAGCATTCATTTCTAAGCATCCGGATCAGTGGCGGGAAGCACAAAGGCACGTCGTCCCTATAAAACGAATGCAGACCGGAAAAATTAGCGAATGAGAATAAGTGTCAGCGGGGAGGTGGATCGAGGTCTGTGGACCGCCAAAAATCATTGTGGGAGCGAGCCTGCTCGCTCCCACAGGGGGATAGGTGATCTTGAGATTGTATTAGGCAGTGGCGGCCATGGCGTGCCGGCGATGGTGAACGTCGAGCTGGTCCTTGATCACGCGCAGCACCTTGGCTTCGTGCTCATGGATGAAGAAGTGACCGCCGGCCAGCATGTCCACGGAAAAACTGCCGTGGGTTTCCTTGCTCCAGCCGATCAACTGTTCGGTGGTTGCGCGATCCGCCTTGCCGCCGAGCACGTGCACCGGGCATTTCAGCAGCGGACGCTGGATCGGCTCGAAACGGCCGCACAGCAGGAAGTCTGCGCGCAGAATCGGCAGTGTCAGGCTCATCAGCTCTTCATTGGCCAGCACTTCTTCGCTGGTGCCATTGAGGGTGCGCAGTTGCTCGATCAGCTCGGCATCGGTCTTCGGATCAGCGAAACCCTGATCGTAATCAGCCCGCATCGTCGGTGCAGCGGTGCCCGAGGCGAACAGCGCCACCGGTTCCGGGCAACCCAGCGAGCGCAAGGCATGGGCCATTTCACAGGCCAGCAACGCACCAAGACTGTGGCCGAACAGCGCGTATGGCGCCTTGAGCGTGGCTTTCTGTTCCTGGGCGAGTTGCAGCGCCAGGCGCCGCATGTCGGTGTGCAACGGTTCGCCGAACCGCGCGCCACGGCCCGGCAGTTCCACTGGCTGCAGCTTGAGCCACTCCGGCAGCTTGCGCCGCCAGCGGCTGTAAACCATGGCGCTCGCGCCTGAATAGGGCAGGCACAGCAATGTCAGCTGGGTCACCGGGCTTACCTCGAAAAGTTGTCTGTAAAGAGAACGGACGAGCGCCGCAGGGAATTAGTCGACGGTGATGACGCCTTCGCGGGCAAGCCTCGCTCCTACAGGACGCACTGAAGCCTGTAGGAGCGAGGCTTGCCCGCGAAGAAGACAGCGAGAAGTCACTGAATGAATACTTACCTAAGGTGGCGATAGGTTGGGACCGCGGAACCAAGCACCACCGCCCCCGCCGCAATCGCCACCCAAAACCCGCTGCGCGCGCCAAACGCATCCACCAGCCAACCCGAGCTGGCCGCGCCAATCGCCACGCCGATGCTCATCCCCGTCACCAGCCAGGTCAGGCCTTCGGTGAGTTTGGCCGGCGGCACGATGCGTTCCACCAATGCCATGGCGACAATCAGCGTCGGCGCAAAAGACAGACCCGCGACGAACACGGCCAGCGCCAATCCGACAATATTGGTCGCCAGCAGCAAAGGCAACGTAGTCACCGCCGTCGCCACCCCGCCGTACAGAAACAGTCGCGGCAGCGGCACTTTCGAGCGCAACGCGCCGAACGCCAAACCGGCCAGGCATGAACCGATGGCATACACCGACAACACAATGCTCGCCGCCGCCGGTTGCCCTTGATGCTGGGCGAAGGCCACGCTGACCACATCCACCACGCCGACAATGGTGCCCATGGCGACCATCAACAACATCAGCAACTGAATCTCGCTGGAACGAATGATCGAGCCCTGATGGTGTTCTTCATGGGGATGTATCGCCGGTTCGGTGTCCCGTTGCAGAACGAACGCCGTGACGCCAATCGCCAGCATCAGCAGTGCCGCCAATGGCCCTGCTTCGGGGAACATCACCACGCACAAGCCTACCGACAGCGGCGGCCCGACAATAAAACAGACTTCGTCGAGCACCGACTCCAGGGCGTACGCGGTTTGCAGTTGCGGCTGGCCGCGATAGACCTCGGTCCAGCGCGCCCGCACCATCGCCGACATGCTCGGCATGCAACCGGCCAGCGCGGCGAACACAAACAGTGTCCATTGCGGCGCCTGCAAACGCGTGCACAACAACACCAGCAACAACGCGCCGCCACCGATCAGTGCCGACACCGGCAAAATCCGACGCTGCCCGAAACGGTCCACCAGCCGCGAAACCTGCGGCGCGCAAAACGCCGTGGCCAAGGCAAACGTCGCCGCCACCGCACCGGCCAATCCGTAGCCGCCCTGCAATTGCGAGAGCATGGTGATCAGGCCGATGCCGGTCATGGAAATCGGCATGCGTGCGATCATCCCGGCCAGCACAAAGGCTCGGCTGCCCGGGGCTTTGAACAGTTCGCGGTAGGGGTTGGCCATGGCTCGGCTCTCGACAAGGGCCTGCAAGTTGCCATATGGCCGCTTAAGGTGGAAGCGGCGAAATGTTGGTTGAATGTGAAGGCCCTATCGCCAGCAAGCCGGCTCCTACAGTTGATCGCGTTTCTTCTGGAAGGACTCGGTCCACTGTAGGAGCCGGCTTGCTGGCGATGAACGTTAACTCGGTCCGCCTGCTAAAACACTAAGGCTCTGTGGCCCACACACCTACAAGCACTAAACAAAACCGCACCGCCCCCGGAAAATCGTTTGTTGCCACTCATTACATCCCCACCTAACATCCCTCCTCAACGGGTACAGCGGAGCTGTCCAACAAAACCCGAATTCAAGGAACCAGAATGAGCCAGCGCATCTACCGCAGCATCGACACCCCACTCCGATCCGGCCTGAACCGCGATGAACTGTGGGAAGGCCCCGACAAAGGCCTGATCAAATGCTGGGAAATCGGCCGCCAACGCGCCGCCCGCTTTCCCGAAATGGCCCAACAATGCCTGGCCGGTGAACTGCCGGTGCTGGGCTGGAAAGGGGGCGTCAGCCGCAGCCTGAAGAAACTCGAAAAGTACGGATCCCTCAAGTACCTCGCCCAGTGGCAAGGTTTACGCGGGGAAGACCTGGACGTTGACCTGGCTGAAGAGCGGGCATTGACCTGCTCGCGAACCGGGATGGTGGTGACGTTTACGCCGGATCGGGCGAAGTACTTCAATCAGGTCATGGAAACGGAAGGCTGATCCGCCTCGGAACTCACTGAAAACCGCTCGCGATAGGCTTGCGGCGTCACGCCCATCGCCCGCAGGAAGCTGCGCCGCAACGTCTCTTCGCTGCCAAACCCGCACTGCACCGCGACCCGTTTGATCGGCACGCCGGTATCGCTGAGTAACCGCCGCGCCGTTTCGACCCGAATCAGTTCTATGGCCCGCGCGGGCGTCTGGCCGGTGTCGGCGCGGTAGTGACGGACGAAGCTGCGTTCGCTCATGCCAGCCTGCAAGGCGAGGGTCGGAACGCCCAGGTCCATGGTGAGGTTTTCGCTGATCCAGGCGTGAAGATCGTCGAAACGGTTGCCTTCCTTTTGCAACGACAGGGTCACGCTGAATTGTGATTGACCGCCCGGACGCTTCAAAAACACCACCAACTGCTGCGCCACTTCCAGCGCCATGGTGCGACCGAGGTCCTCTTCGACCATGGCCAGCGCGAGGTCGATACCGGCAGTGACCCCGGCCGAGGTCCAGACCGGGCCGTCATTGATGAAGATCGGATTGGGTTCGACACGCAAGCGCGGGTGTTTTTGCGCCAACTGCTCGCAACGGGTCCAGTGAGTGACCACCCGCCGGCCATCGAGCCAACCGCTGGCCGCCAGCAAAAACGCCCCGGTACACACCGATGACACCCGCCGACACCCCGCCGCATGTTCACGCACCCAAGCCACCAGCGCCTCATCCTCCGCCGCCGCATAAACGCCCCAACCGCCGGCAATGATCAGGGTGTCGCTGCCCTGCCCGGGCAACGGCTCGGCCACCAGCGCCAAGCCCGCCGACGACATCACCGCCCCGCCGCCGCTGGCAATCACCGTCGGCGCGTAAGGCGGCGGCAAGCCTTTCTGGCGGGCAATGTCATTGGCCGAGGCGAATACCTGCAGCGGCCCGGTGACGTCGAGCAGTTGCACGTTGGTGAAGGCGAGTACATGGATAGTCTTGGGCATGCTTGGCGTAATTCGTGGGGTAATTGGCGTATACGCCAAATCCTACGAGCCTACAGTGAAGCCGTCCACCCACTTCACGAGAAAAACACCATGACGTTGCAGATCGGTTTTCTGTTGTTCCCGCAGGTTCAGCAACTGGACCTGACCGGCCCTTACGACGTGCTCGCCTCGCTGCCGGACGTGAAGGTGCATTTGATCTGGAAAGACCTGATGCCGGTCACCGCGAGCACCGGCCTGGTGCTCAAGCCCACCACCACATTCGACGATTGCCCGGCGCTGGATGTGATCTGCGTTCCCGGCGGCAGCGGTGTCGGGCCGTTGATGGAGGATGAGCAGACGTTGGCGTTCATCAAGGCGCAGGCGGCCAATGCGCGGTATGTCACCTCGGTGTGCACCGGCGCGCTGGTACTCGGCGCGGCAGGTTTGCTCAAGGGTAAGCGCGCCACGACTCACTGGGCGTATCACGAGTTGCTTGGACCGCTGGGTGCAATCCCGGTGAAGGATCGGGTAGTGCGCGATGGCAATCTGCTGACCGGTGGCGGGATCACCGCCGGGATCGATTTTGCCCTGACCCTGGCGGCTGAATTGTTCGATAAGGACACGGCGCAATTGGTGCAATTGCAGCTGGAGTACGCGCCGGCGCCGCCGTTTGAATCCGGCAGCCCGGAATCAGCGCCTCAGAGTGTTTTGGCAGAGGCTCATCGGCGTACGGCGCCATCGTTGCAGCAGCGGACGCTGATCACTGAACGGGCCGCAGCAAATCTCGGCTTGTAGGTAATCAATGTGGGTTCAGGTTCGCTCATACTCTGTGTACGACGGGGATGAATTGTAGGAGCCGGCTTGCTGGCGATGGCGGTGGGTCAGTCAACAGATTTATCGCCTGAACGCACGCCATCGCCAGCAAGCCGGCTCCTACAGTTGATGTGCGTGATGGTTGAGTCACTTTTCTACGGGCGAAAAAAAACCCGCCAGAGGCGGGTTTTTCCCAAGACCATTGTCGACTCCCTGTCGGTAGCGAATCCTTGCTGATGGTCGATCATCCGTGATCCTGAAGCGCTTCCTGTGCTTCAGTTGATGTGGCTAGATTACGCATCGGATCCAATGTGCAATAGACGACATAGCTACCATCGCGTGTAAGACATTCGCTATACCAGCCCTTCCGAAAACCCTTAGGCGCCTCAGGTATCGAGCGCTCAAGCCGCGAGTTTCGCGGCCTGCAGCGGAGCTACGACGGGCAGCGCCTGCGCCATGGTGATCATTCTTCCTGTCTCACCCGGGCTTTGGCGGTTTCAGCCAAAAACTGTTCAATGTTGTTCATCTGTTCCTCCCAGCCCCGGCTGTCCATGCGGAAAGCCTTTTCGCGGCGTGTCTGGGGGATGTGATCGAAACCGGACTCGGACACCTTGAGCAACGTACCTTCAGGGTGGTCCTCCAGTTCGAACTTCACCAGCGTGGTGGGTTCCTGGGAATAGTCGACTTCCGGGCTCACCGCGTAGGGGTGCCAGCGAAACGAAAACACCCGCTCCGGCTCGACCCGCTCCACCAGCACATTCCACAAAACGTGCTCATAACCGGGGTACGTGACCTGCCCCTGAGTCCACTCACCGGCGACAAAACGCTTGCCTTCCAATGCCACGCCAAACCATTGCCCGAACGCTTCGGCATGGGCCAGCACACGCCAGACCTGCGAGCGCGGGGCTTTAAGCAGGATCTTCCTTTCGATGCGATCTGATGCTGGGTTCATAAGTCACCTCCTGTACTGAACAGTAGGCCTGTGTGACCACAAGTCCAACCCTAAAGTTGTACCAATCGGGCCTCTCAATCAACCTGCCTGAAATATTCGGCCGCACATCCGGGCCAAAGTTCGGCGCTGCGAACAAGAGTCATCAGGCGGGAGCTGCTACCGTTTGCAGGGACGACATTGACCGGACAAGGAAGATTCATGCAGCCCTCACTCACGGAACGTTATCGCGGCGCCCTGCTGGGCCTGGCCTGCGGTGATGCCGTCGGCACCACGGTCGAGTTTCAGCCACGCGGCTCGTTCAGGCCCCTGACCGACATGGTAGGCGGCGGCCCATTCAACCTGAAACCCGGGCAATGGACCGATGACACCTCAATGGCGTTGTGCCTGGCCGAAAGCCTGCTGAGCAAAAACGGCTTCGATGCCGCCGACCAGATGGGCCGCTACCTCAATTGGTGGCAATCGGGTTATCTCAGTTCCACCGGGGAATGTTTCGACATCGGCATGACCGTGAGCGAGGCTTTGGCCCGGTATCAGCAAACCGGCGACCCCTTCGCGGGATCAACCGATCCCTATACGGCAGGGAACGGCTCGTTGATGCGGCTGGTGTCGGTGGTTCTGTATTACTTCCCCGACCGCGACCGGATCAGGTCGTTTTCCGCAAACAGTTCCCGCACGACCCACGCCGCGCCTGAAGCCGTTGAGTGCTGCCAATTGTTCGCCGAGCTGACAGGTAACGCGTTACAGGGCGCGGCCAAAGCGGATTTACTCCGCTTGCCAGCCACGACCTTCATGGAGCCCAAAGTCGCCGCCATCGCACGCGGCGATTACTTCGAAAAACCCGAAAGCGCTATCCGTGGCAGCGGTTATTGCGTTGCCTCGCTGGAAGCCGCGCTGTGGTGTTTTCATCACACCGACAGCTTCGAAGCCGCCATCCTGAATGCCGCCAACCTGGGCGATGACGCCGATACCACCGCAGCCATCGTCGGTCAGTTGGCCGGCGCTTTCTACGGTGTCCAGGCCATTCCCGAACGTTGGCTGGCGAAGTTGTACCTGCGCGAAGACATCGAGGCTTGCGCCGATCAATTGCTCAAGGCTTCCGGCGCTGACACCGCAAGTGAATGAGGCTTCGCTACACTGCACCTCTTCTTTTCCTGTCACAGCGAGTTTCCCATGACCCCACGCGTGCTCCTGGCGCTGACGCCGTTGCTGTTCACCACCGTTGCCCATGCCGTCGATTGCGATAACGCCACCGACCAGGCCACGATGAATCAATGCGCGGCGCAGCAGAACAAGGCGGCGGACAAGGAGTTGAATGCGCTTTACCAGCAGATCACCGCGCGCTTGAAGGACAGCCCCGAGAGCAAGAAGCAGTTGATTGGCGCGCAACGGGCGTGGATCGGGTTCCGGGATGCCGAGTGCAGGTTTTCGGCGTCCGGGGTTGAGGGCGGGAGTGTTTATCCGTTGATTTACAGCAATTGCATCACGGACCTGACCAAGGCTCGGGTGGAGGCTTTCAAAACTTACTTGAAGTGCCAGGAGGGGGATTTGAGTTGCCCTGTGCCGGGGCAGTAAGTTCTCTAGCATTTTCCATGGCCTCTTCGCGGGCAAGCCTCGCTCCTACAAGGGATCACCGAAACCCGTAGGAGCGAGGCTTGCCCGCGAAGACGTCCTTTCAAACGCCGCGATTACCGGACGAAAATCTGCGCCGTGGTAATCGCCATATCCCCACCCGGCAACTTGATGCTGCCCACCTGTTTCAGGCTGTCGGCATCAAAAATCGCCACATCGTTAAACGTCCCCGCCAGGTAAATCTTGCTGCCGTCCTTGTTGAAGGAAATGCAGTAGTAGGAATGATCCAGCGTCGCCGCCTGGAGCATTTTCTTTTCCTTGATGTCGTACTTCGCCAGGCGATTGAGCACGCCGAACATCAGGTTCGGGTCCTTCGGCGAGCGCATGCCGCTGAAGTAGATTTCCGTCAGCGGGCCGAAGTCGGTGGTTTCGGTCTTGCCGGTTTTCAGATCGATGCTGAACAACCCGTACAGGTACTCGGCGGTCAACGGATCCTGCTTCTTGTCCTTGAACTTTGCCGCGGTGTAGAGCAGCGAGAAGTCATGGCGATAGGTCTGCTGGTTCCACACGTAGAGCACGTCCGGTGCGCTGTAGTTCGCCCGTTTCCAGTGCCGGCTGGGGATCAGTACGTCGAATTTTCCGGTTTTCACATCGACCTTGTAGACGTCCGCCCCGGCCACATACAGCGTGCCGTCGTCGCCACTCTGCATGATGGTCAGCTGCCGTGGCGCCGGGAAACTGCGCACGGGTTTGGCATCCATGCCGGCGTCGGTGGCGTAGACATCCAGTCGTGGCTGCTGAACTTCATAGCGGTCATTGAGCATCAACGTCGGGTTGGCAACGGTGAACAGCTCCTTGCCGTCATGACTGAGGGTGAAGGCGAACATCGACTTCGCTTTCTCCCCCGGCTTTTGGGTGATGCTGGCGTGGAACACCTGTTTGCAGCTGTCCAGCTCGACGCCGTAGACATCCGCGTAGTGATTGTTCAGCACGTAAGCGGTCTTGCGGTCCGGCGACAACTGGACGGTGCCCGGACCAAAGGCGTCGGGCATCTTGCAGGTCTTGAACAGCGTGTCCGTGGCCAGGTCGATCACGTGCAGGTTGTTCGGGTAATTGGTGGTCAACATGTACTCGTGACCGTCTTGCAGTGCAGTGTTTTCATCGGCCAGAACAGTGAGCGAACAGGTGCTCAGGACGGCAAACGCGGCCAGGCCGCAGGCTTTGATGCTAGGCATGCTGGAATCCTTCTTGTCTGTCCGATCACTTGTCTTTAGGGAAGACAGTGCCAAGGTTGCGCCAGTTGTCGTTGGACGCCTGGGCATCCTTGTTCCAGTCCGGGTAGGTGCTCATCATGTCCGGCACCTGGGCCGGCCACCAGCAAGGGTCGGAGCAGCCATAAAGGTCGGCTTCCATCGGCTGGCACAGCGACGACACACCGCCAAACGCATCGATTTCCCAGCCCGGGTCGGTGGTCGAGGCGCAGCCCGCGACAGAGCTCATCGCCACCACTTCTTCGATGCGGTTTTCGGCCGCGGCTTCATCGAGTTTCAACGCTTTGTTATTGATTGCCTTGAGATGTTTCATATCAGTGAGCCTTGCGCGGAGTGATGTAGCTGCTGATAAACGCAGGGTTGTTGGCCATGATCCGGGTGTAGACCTCGATGCCGAAGTCGACCCAGTCACGCATCAGTTCGCAGTAGTGATAGGTCGGGTGGGTCGGGTCGCCGTAACGGGCGTAACTCTCGTGGTAGCAGCCGCCGGAGCAGAGGTTGCGGATCTGGCAGTCTTCGCAACCGGTGTTGGTACGGTCGAGACGCTGGGACAGGAAGTCGTTCAACTCCACCTGTTTCACCCCGCTGTGCACGTTGCCGAAGGTTGGTAGCGAAGAGCCGGTGAAACGGTGACACAGGTTCAGTTCGCCCTTGTGATCCACCGCCAGCATCTTCAGGCCCGCGCCACACGGCAGGGCTTTTTTGTGGCCTTCGTGGATGTCGGTGATCAACTGGTGAAGGTTGGAGAAGCCGATGTTGCGGTGCTCCAGCGCCGCTTCCAGATAACGCCGACCGAGCTTCTTCATATTGGCGAAGACTTCGATCAGCTCATCGCTGGTCAGGTTGAAGGTGCTGATGTCGCCGGAAGTCACCGGGGCAAAACCGACTTCGGCAAACCCCAGCTCGTTGAACAAGTGATCCCAGATGGTTTCGACGTCGGTGACGCCGGTGGTCAACGTCACTCGCGCGCCAACCGGACGGCTGTTGTAGCGCGACAGCAGCATCTCGGCCTTGCGCCGCACCACATCATAGGTGCCCTGCCCGCCCACGGTGATGCGGTTGCGGTCGTGCACGGTTTTCGGCCCGTCGATACTGACAGACAGCCCGAAACGGTGAGCGTTGAGGTAGTCCACGGTTTCTTCGGTGAGCAGCGTGGCGTTGGTGGTCATCACGAACTCGACGAACTTGCCGGCTTCGCGAAAACGCTTCTCGCAATAATCGACCATGTACTCGATCAGCTTGCGATTGCTCAACGGTTCGCCGCCGAAGAACACCACGGTGAAGCGCTCTTCGTCCGGGGATTCGCGCAGCAGCATTTCCACTGACGCAATCGCCGTTTCGACGTCCATTTTCTTGCCCGCCGACGGCTTGTCGAGGTCTTCCTTGTAGCAGTAGGTGCAGCTCAGGTTGCAGCCGGTGTTGACGTTGAGCACCACGGTATTGATCGCGGTGCGCTCGACCCGTTTGGTGCCGATGTCCGGGGTCAGCGGCGAGCCGTCGCTGACCAGTTCCAGCGAGATCAGTTCGCGCAGGGTCTCGGTGATTTCTTCGCCGTTGAAACGTGCGGCCAGGCGCTGGATCAGGTCGTCCGACGAACAGCCTGGACCGCGCAAGGTGTCGATGATGGTGCCCGTCAGCTCATCGCTGGCGAACAGCGAACTGCTGGGAATGTGGAACAGCATGCGGTCGGCGTCGACGTGCACTTCGTGCAGATTCCGCTCGACCAGATTCAAAATAGCGCCCATTGCAACCTCCTGTGCAGACCTCCTTCACGAGGCCTGCGGTCATTCCAAAAAGTGTCTGAAACGGTTAACGGTCAGCCAACTCATGGAATGGGTGGATTGTTCCAGCGTTGCACGGTGACGATCATGTGGCCCTCGCCGGTCAGGGATTTCCCTGCGTCGTCGACGGCGGCGATCACCTTGAGGTTGCCGGCATTGTTGGTGGACATTTTGCGTTGCGGGTTCGGCCCGGCATCGCCCGGTGTGAACACGCCGCTGTCAGCCTGCATGGTGCCGGCGAACTTGACGTCTTCGTCTTCCTTGGCGCGGTCGTCGAAGGCTTCGACTTTCCATTGCGCCGGGAACACGCCGATGCGATACGGTTTGCCGTCAGATCCCTTGCCCCAGGCTTCGGCGTCAAAACGGCCCTGGACTTTCGGCGTCGAACCACCGCCCTCACCGATCCGCGCCACCGAGAACTCGGGCACGACTTTGACTTCGGCGATTTTGCTGTAGACCGACAGGGTCGGGCCTTTCAGCGTGCCGACGGTGACGTTGCGCAGCCCCGGTTGGGCGTTGGCGGCAGCCTTGAGCTTGACGCGCATACGCTGCGGACTTTGCTCCAGCACTTCGACCACTTCCACGCCTTTGCCGAAGTTCGGTTTACCGCTGAGACCGCTGCCGACCAGGGTCACTTCAGACTCGCTGCCGGCCTTGAGGTAACCCGGCTGCACGGCGAGCAAACGACTGCTGCCCTGCTTGGCCGCGACGAAGTCCAGACCCCGTTCATCGTGCTCGGCCTCGAACATCCGGCCTTGCATCGCATTGCCTTGGGCGGCGAACACCTGGCGCATGGTCACGCCGTCGATGGTCACGTTGCCGCGCCATTCGTAGCCGGTGTAGAGAATCGCGCTGCCGTCGCCATTGAACGGCGTGCCGTCGGCGTATTGGCCTTTGACGCTGACCTTGAAGGTGTCGTCGCCAGCGGCGGTCACGCTCATCACCCCGGCCAGTTCACCTTTGCCCGGCAAGTGGCCGCTGAAGCTCCAGTCACCGGCAAACGCTTCGGCTTTGGGTGCTGCGCTCAGCCATTTTTTCCAGGCCGGGTTGTCCAGCGGATACCGCTTGGCCAACAGCGGCACCATGTCTTTACGGGCAATGTCGAACCAGTCGCGGTCACGGGCCAATGCCTGGTATTCGAGGGACGGCCATTGGCCGAGGTGGAAGTTCACCAGGCGCTCCCATTCCTGGGCCGGACGCCGTTGCAGGGCGACCCGCGCACCGGAGTGGCAGCGACCGCACATCTGGCTGGTCTGGTCGTCGAACTTCTCGACGGTATTGAGTCGACGCTCCAGCGCGTAACGCACGCCGTCGGTCTCGCTCGGCGCCAGGCCCTGGGTGTCGGCCAGGTATTTGACCAGGGTACGGCGGTCGTCATCGCTGATCTGCAAACCGTGCATGGTCTGCATCCGGGCGATGCTCATCAGCCAGCCTTCCGGGGTTTTACGCTGGTGGCTGATGCGGCTCAGGGTGTTTTCGGCTTCAGGGGTGTGACAGCCCTGACAGGTTTCCTTGAGGATGGTCTGGGCGTCGCGGGCTGCCAGGCTGTCAGGCGAATGCAGCGCCACACACGCGGCCACGGCCAGCAGACTGACGCTCAGGCCTGATCGGAGTTTTCTCTTCATCAACGTCGAACCTCGCACGGTGCTTTCTTATTTTTGTGGCTTATCGTTTTTATGGTTTCTGCCGCCGGCGGCGCACCGCAGACGGAGGCAAGAGAAACGTCTGCGATGAGCAATACACGGAGCGTGCCAGCTTGCCGATTACCTTTTTTATCAAGCGTTTGCGTGAAGTTGAATGCGATTGGCCATGCTTGATCGAGAGCGCGTGCGTCTAATATCGCGACAGTTGTTGCAGTCTGAGACAAGCATAGATGCCTTAACCGGGACAGCTCATCGCACGACGATTGACGACAGGCCCGTGCGGGGGCGAAATGGTTGTTCACCAATTGCCGTTCAGGGGATAACGAAATGGCAAACATCACTGTCCTGGCGGGGGACTTTCTGCAGGGTGACGGAGAGTACAGAGACGGCGTTTTCACCTTGAGAACGTCGCTTCACCCGTGGCCCGGCATCACCCTGCCACTCTCCTCGTTCAAAAGCGTGGAAGTCGCCAACGAAGAGTCGATCAACAACATCAAGGACGCCATCGGCTTCGGCGTCGCCGGCGCCATGCTGCTGGGGCCCATCGGCGCGATTGCCGGTTTCATGCTGGCCGGAAAAGAAACCGAAGTGACCTTTCTGGCAACGCTGAAAGACGACAAAAAGCTGCTGGCCGCCGTTGATAGCAACACGTTCGACGAGATTTCCCGGAAAATAGCAGCCTGATTGCCTGACGCGAGCCGCACCGGCCTTCAACGGTGCGGCTTGTCGCCGGTTCAGATGGAATAGGTGGGATGAATGCTCTTGTGCGCCTCGATTTCCTGGCGCATGTCCGCCACCAGCGTGGCGATGGCATGGGGACTGTCCAGTGTCCACACCGGAACGTGGGTGGCGATCAGGTCCACTTTGCCCGTCATGCAGTCACAGACCCGGATCGTCATGGACTGGTCCGCTTCCATGTTGCAGGTGCAGACGGCGGGTAGAAAACTGTGTTCGATGATGCTTTGAATTTCCAGGGTTGAAAGGAACATCGCAACCTCCCTTACGCCAGATGTATAGCAGGGGAAATGCTCCGTCATTTCACCACCGAGCCTGAAAATTCTATTCCCCAAAAGTGGGGGGCTCAAGGGCGCAACCCGGTTGCTCGTCGTCTCGACGGGCGGTCATCGGCGCTCAAGGTATCGCGCTTTGCGCCGATAACCTGCCTACACCAAACGTTAAGGGAATGACGACATGGCAATTTCTTTAAATGCTGCCTTGATCCAGCCATCGGCGGCTCAGCTCAGCCAGTCCAGCCAACCACTGACCGCGAAAACGCTGAGTGAAGACCTGCAGAAAACAGCGGTCAACATCAATCCGGCAGCGATTTACCATCCAGGCGATGAAACCCCGGCACCCAGCCCGGCCATGGAATCGATCGAGACCTGGATCGGCCGATCCCAGTCACCTGACTTCCCGCAGGTTGCCGAGCGGCACAAAAATGCCCATCAATCGCTGAAATACTCTTTTGAAGAGTTCCAGTCAGCGTTGGCCCACGCCTATCCGGATCTCGCCGACAAAAAATTCGGCTTCACCATTCAAGCGGATGGAAGCCTCAAAGCCCTCAACAGTTCAGGCCAGCTCAGTTCCTCCGATATGAACCGGCTGAACAATCTGCTGAATGCTTCCAGTTCGCTGAAATCGGCAGCGAGCAGTTACCGCGACGCCTCCATCGACCTGGTGGCCGCCGACTCTGTATGGGGCGGCAGCTACGTGGGCGGGTACAACCTGAACAAGGAAAACTTCGCCAACACCATCGATCTGGGCGCCCTGTTCTTGAAGAAAGGCTCGGTGCCAAACGCTGAAACCCTGAACGGCTTCTTCTCTTCCCAGCTGTGGAGTAAAGGCGAGCGGATGACGCGGGAGACGGAAACGGTGATGTTGGCCGAGCGCAACAAGATCGACGTGACGGCCTGATTCCGACAACAGGCGCGGAGTGCCCGAATCAGCTCAGGCCACATCGTTGGCCTGAGCTGAAAAACCCGTCTCTTGAATCTCAGCCGCCGTCGCGATTTGCGACAACACAGCGGAACCCGACGGCCCCGAATTTCATCCCACGCCCGCCGCCAAAGGGCTATCCGGCCCTTCCGGACAGTTGGCACAGCCATTGCGAAAGCCTCGTTCTCACGAACAACAAGAGGCCTCGCCATGACGCTCCCCTACCTGCTTCCCGCCACCTCGGCGTTCATCCAGCGCGCCCCGCGCATGCTTATCGGCGGCGACTGGGTCGAGGCTGCCGACGGCCAGACCATGCCACTGCACAACCCGGCCACCGGCGAAGTGCTGTGCGTGGTGCCGCGAGCCACGCCCGAAGACGTTGACCGTGCGGTGCTCGCGGCGCGTCAGGCGTTCGATGATTCCGCCTGGACCCGCACCCGCCCCCGCGAGCGGCAGAATTTGCTGTGGAAACTCGCCGACCTGATGGAACGCGACGCCGAACTGCTGGCGCAGCTGGAATGCCTGAACAACGGCAAGAGCGCGGCGGTGGCCCAGGTGATGGACGTGCAACTGTCCATCGACTTCCTGCGCTACATGGCCGGTTGGGCGACCAAGATCGAAGGCTCCAGCGTGGAAGTGTCGTTGCCGCTGATGCCAAACGATCAGTTCCACAGTTTCATTCGTCGCGAAGCGGTGGGCGTGGTCGGCGCCATCGTCGCCTGGAACTTCCCGCTGCTGCTGGCCTGCTGGAAACTCGGCCCGGCACTGGCCACCGGTTGCACCGTGGTGCTCAAACCCGCCGACGAAACCCCGCTGACTGCATTGAAACTCGCTGAACTGGTGCTGGAAGCGGGTTATCCCGAAGGCGTGTTCAACGTGGTCACCGGCACCGGCATCACCGCCGGTTCGGCGCTGACCCACAACCCGCTGGTGGACAAGCTGACCTTCACCGGCTCCACCGCCGTCGGCAAGCAGATCGGCAAGATCGCCATGGATTCCATGACCCGCGTGACCCTGGAACTGGGCGGCAAATCGCCGACCATCGTCATGGCCGACGCCGACCTGAAGACCGCCGCCGCAGGCGCTGCCAGCGCGATTTTCTTCAACCAGGGTCAGGTCTGCTGTGCCGGTTCGCGGCTGTATGTGCAGCGCAAGCATTTCGACAATGTGGTGGCGGACATCGCCGACATTGCCAATGCCATGAAGCTCGGCAACGGGCTGGACCCGAGTGTCGAGATGGGGCCGCTGATCTCGGCGCGCCAGCAGGAACGGGTTTACGGGTACATCGAAAAGGGTCGGGAAAGCGGAGCGACGATTGCCTGCGGCGGTGAGCAATTCGGGCCGGGATTCTTCGTCAAACCGACGGTGATCGTTGATGTCGACCAGAAGCACTCGCTGGTGCAGGAAGAGATCTTCGGGCCGGTGCTGGTGGCCATTCCATTTGATGATGAGGCCGATGCGTTGCGCATGGCCAACGACAGTCCCTACGGGCTTGGCGCGAGCATCTGGTCGAATGATCTGGCGGCGGTGCACCGGATGATTCCGCGGATCAAATCCGGTTCGGTGTGGGTCAATTGCCACAGCGCCCTGGACCCGGCGCTGCCGTTTGGCGGGTACAAGATGTCGGGGGTCGGGCGGGAGATGGGGTATGCGGCGATTGAGCATTACACCGAGTTGAAGTCGGTGTTGATCAAGCTTTGATTTTCAGCGTTCTTTAGGCCGCCTTCGCGGGCAAGTCGGATCGCCGCATCGCTCGCTCCTACAAGGGCACGAAAACCTGTAGGAGCGAGGCTTGCCCGCGAAGAGGCCAGATCAGTCACCACAAACTCAGGGCTTGAACCCCTGCCCCAACAACCAACTCCTGACCATCCTCCCCTGCTCCACCGTCAACCCCGCCAACGCCTGCCCGGCCGGTTCGGTCCGCAACCTGCGCACCAGCGGCGCCAACTCAACCCCCTGCACATGCCAGATCCCCAACGGCTGATCCGCTGTGATCACCACTTCGGCCTCATCCACAAACCCATCCTTCAACACCGGCGCCCGTTCGATCCGCAGCGCGGCAAAATCCGCCTCGGCATGCGCCACCTCGGCATCCGGCCACTGCTGCCGCGCCTGCCAGAATGGTTGATCCAGCCAACGCTGCTCATCGGCATAAAAATCCCGCCCGATCCGCGCAAAACGCAAAAACAACTGCTCCACCCGTTGCTGATGAAAGCGCTGGGCCAACGCCGACCGCTCAGGTTTTCGCAACAACGTGTTGATCACCGTCGGCGCCTGCAACGCCGAGGACAAGGACTGAAAGATGCCATTGCCCGACAGCGGGTCCACCGCCATCGCCGCATCGCCGACCCGAATCCAGTTTTCGCCGCACACTTGCGGGCTCAAAATCGCGGTGCTGCTGCGGGCGTGCAGCTGTAGATCGACCTCATGTTCGGCACCAAAAAACTCACGCGCCAACGAGGAACCCTGGCGCTGCCGGCGACAATAATCGAGCAACTGCGCCTTGCCCGGCAGCTCGGCGCTGGCGACGTCCACCGTCCATTGCCAATAACACTGACCGTCCGCCCGCCGCGCCATCCACGCCCAGCCGTCCGCAAGACTTTCCACGGCACTGGCGGTGTTGCCCGGCGCGCCTTGCCAGCGATTGAGCAGGCTGACCGTCTCCGGCCCGCGCAGCCCCTTGCCGAGTGCCGGTGCCTGGCGTCCGCGCGCCTCCACCAGAAAATCGGCAACCAACGCTTCGTGCCCTTCGATCTCGACCCGATGTCCCTCCGCCGAGGTCTGAACGCTCAGCACCCGACCTTCAATCAGCTCAACGCCCGCCAGGCGCAGGTCCACGCGCAGTCCTCGATCAAAGCTCGGGCGGTCCAGCAGGAATTCGATGTTTTGCGCATGCTGCTGACCGTTCCACGACACCTGCCGCTGCGACGGCAAGGCCGCATCCGCCAGCGCCTGATACAGACCGGCACCGCGCAATGCCTCCAGCACCCGCAGCGAAACGCCTTCCAGCGCGGCGAACCGGCGCCACTCGCTGACCAGCGTCACGGGGTAACCGAGCCGCCGCAAGCCCAAGGCAACCGCCGCCCCCGCTGGCCCCGCGCCCAGAATCAGGATCATGCTCCGAAGCGCCGTTCAGGACCGCGATAACGGGCATTCTTGCGCAGCCAGTCGATGATCTGTTCGTTGCTCGCCTCGGGCTGTGAAACCAGGAACCCGGCAATGTGCCCGCTCAACGCCGCGCAGCCCAGACTGGCACCGGACTGCCCCGGATACGTCCCGTGCACGCACGCCGCGAAATCCGCCTGAGCGCTGTTGAGCCATGACCATTCCTGTTCGGCGCAACGTGCATCGCCGGTCACCCGCAGCACCTGTGGATAATTCGCCGGGAACACGCCCTCGCCCTGCGCCGGGCTCGACGCACACAGCAGAATGCCTTGCGCTACCGCTGCCGCGCAGGCTTCGCGCAACAGACTGCGGTCCTGGCGCAAACCGAGGCTCAGATTGATCAGCCGTACGTCCTGCGCCACCAGCCAGTCAATTGCCGTGGCGATCTGCAAGGCGCTGGTGACGCCACGCTGGTCGAACACCTGAGCCACGCAGAACACCGCAGAAGGAGCCCGATGACTGATGGCTTCGATCACCGCACTGCCGTGGCCGAGCGGGTCGTCGCGCAAGTCACTTTCGGCCAGACCGTCCGCCAGCAACGAGAACCGTCGTCCGGCGATCACCTGCACCCGCTGCGCCGCCGAATGGCCGCTGTCCACTACACCGATTCGCAGTTCAGATTTCATGCAGCACCGTTTTCGACGTGAGCACGCCGTCGAGCAATTCAAAGCGCAGGTCGGCATCGGCCAGGGTTGAAGGGCGATGACTGATGAGGATGCGCGTGCGTCCGGCAAACAGTCGGTCGATGGCCTCGATCACTTCGCGCTCGGTGGCTTCATCCACCGCCGAAGTGGCTTCGTCGAGCACCAGAATAAGCGGGTCCTGCAACAGTGCCCGGGCGATGGCGATGCGCTGTTTCTGCCCGCCGGACAACTGCTGCCCGCGTTCGCCCAACGGACTGTCGAGACCTTCGGGCAATGAGGCGATCAGGCTGTCGAGTTGCGCCAGCCGCGCCACGTCGGCGATTGCTTCGCGGCTGGCATCGGGTACCGCGTAGGCCAGATTGTCGGCGAGGCTGCCGCGAAACAGCACGATGTCCTGACTGACCACGGCAATCCGCCGGCGCAACTGGAAAAGGTCCAGTTCCCGCAGGTCGACTTCGCCGAGCAGCACCCGCCCGGACTGTGGATCGTGATGCCGTTGCAGCAAATCGATCAGCGTCGATTTGCCGACGCCGGAGCCGCCGCTCAGGGCGACTTTCAAACCGTAGGGAATCCGCGCTTCGATGCCGCGCAAGGTGCTCGGCCGACCGGGATGGCTGAAGTGCACGTCGTCGAAACGCAGTTCACCGGAGGACGGCATTGGCCGGGGTTCAACTGGGGTCAGCACGGTCGGTTCTTCACCGCGCAATTCCATGACGCGCCCCAGACTGACCGTCATCCGCTGAATCGCCACGTAGAGCCCAAGCAGACTTTGAACCGGTCCGACCGCCATCCCCAGGTACGTGGAAAACGCGATCAACGCGCCCAGTTGCCAGGTCCCCTGCACCACCCAATAACCGCCAATCAAAAACGCACAGGCACGGGACAGTGAGGTCAGCGTGCCCGGCACCGCCTGGGTGAAAAACTCGGTGACTTGCAGGCGCAGCAATTGACTCATGTAGCCCTGCCCCAACGCCTCCAGACGCCGCGACTCACGTTGCTGCTGACCGGCCGACTGAATGAATTTCATCACCGGCAGGGTCTCGACCATGAACGACGACATGTCCGCCGAACGCTCGCGCAACTGGCGCACATCGCGCTCGACCTTGCGCCGCATCCAGCGCAGCCAGAGCACATCGAGGGGAATCAGCACCAGCGCCAGCAGCGACAACTTCCACGACAACGTCAGCAGCATCGCCACGGCGACCACCAGACCGATCACGCTCGACACTGCCGAGAACAGCGAATCCACGGCGAAGCGCTGGATCTCCGCGACATCGCCATCGAGGCGCGACATCAGGTCGCCAATGCGCCGTTGCCCGTAGAAGCTCGGCGACAGGGTTTGCAAATGCCGATAAAGGTCATCGCGCAGCGAGAACAGAATCCGCCCGGACAGCCGCGTGTGCAGGTAACGATTGATCCCCGAGAGCGCTGTGCCGAGCAGCCCGGCGACGATCATCAACCCGGCGATCAGCACCAGCATGGGGAAGTTGCGCGCCAGTAAGCCATCGTCGATCAACAGCTTGGTCAGCCAGGGTTGCACCAGCACCAGCGACGAGGCGCAGACCGATAAACCGAGCAGTCCGGCAATCGCCAGACGATGCGGGCGCACAAAACTGTAGAGCCAGCGCAACGCCGCTTGCAGGGCTTCGGGGTTCTGGCTGTCGATCAGCCGAACGATCAGGCGCTGCATCACGAACGCAACTGTTTGAGCTTGCGGTACAAGGTTGCGCGGCTGATGCCCAAGGCGTCGGCGGCGGCCGAGACGTTGCCCTGATGGCTGTCCAGGGACTGGCGAATCAGCTCCAGTTCGTTTTCGCGAATGCTCCCGGACGCCGGCCGCTCGCTGGCGTTCAGTTCGTCGAGCATGCTGTCGGGCAAGTGATCGAGGGTGAGGACGGTGTCCCCCGGTTCGCGCATGGCCAGCGCGGTGCGCAAGACCATTTCCAGTTGGCGGATGTTGCCCGGCCAGTGGTAACCCGCGAGCAAGCGGTTCAAGTCGTCATGCAGGAGCATGGCCGGTGCGTCTAGCCTGGCCAGCAGACGACCGACCAGCGCGCCGAAATCGTCGCGTTCGCGCAGGGCCGGCAGCATCACGCTGATACCGTTGACCCGATAGAACAGGTCTTCACGGAAGTGTTTTTCTTCGACCAGGCGTTTGAGGTCGCGGTGGGTCGCGCAGATCAGGGCGACGTCGATGTCCTGTTCTTCACCGGCGCCCAAAGGCGCGACCTTGCGGTCCTGCAAAACGCGCAGCAGACGCGCCTGCAAGGCCAGCGGCATGTCGCCGATTTCGTCGAGAAACAACGTGCCGCCATGGGCCTGTTGCAGACGCCCGACCATGCCGCCGCGCCGGGAACCGGTGAACGCGCCTTCACGGTAGCCGAACAGTTCCGACTCGATCAGGCCTTCGGGGATCGCCGCGCAGTTCACCGCGACAAAGGGCTTGTCGCAGCGGCTGCCAGCCATGTGCAAGGCGCGCGCGATCATTTCCTTGCCGGTGCCGGTTTCGCCGAGCAGCAACACCGGCAACTCGTTGGCCAGCCCCTGACGGGCCATGCGCAGGGCGCGGGCATAACGGACGTTGCTGCCGGCCAGGGCGTCGAGATCCGGTTGAGGTTTGGCGGTTTTCGCCGGGCTGCGCGGCGGCGTGCTGACGTTGATCGAGCGCTGCGGTGCGCGCAGGGTTTTGTAGAAGAACTCACCTTTGGCGGTCTGCAAACTGCCGACGCCGCCCTGGTGCAAACGCGACAACAGTTGCAAGCCATCGACGCCGAGAAACTCTTCGCAACGGCGACCGACCAGCGCCGAGCGTTCGGCATGGAGCAACTGACACGCCTGGGCGCTGACCGCAAGAATCTGCCCACCAAGGCTCACCGCCAGCAAGCCCTGCCAAGGGGATTCGAGGTACTGTCGGCGGCTGTGGAACGCCAGCACGATCTGGTCAGGGAAACTGGCGTTGAACACCCGGCTTTCAATCTGGCTGACCGCCATGGCCAACAGCGCGGTGCTGTCGTGAACTCGGCCGAGCGGGCCTTCGCGGGTCAGGTCGAGGACGCCGAGGATGTCGCCTTGCGGGCAATAAATCGGCACGGAGGTGCAGGAGAAATCGGTCAGGCGATCGAGGTAATGCTCGCCGCAATCGATCATCGTCGGCCGGGCTTCCACCAGCGCGGTGCCCAGCGCGTTGGTGCCGCGAGCGGCTTCGCTCCAGCAGGCACCAAGGGTGATGTCCTGCAGGCCGCTGCCCTTGAGGCGATCGGCACGGCCTTCGACCGCGAGGATGGTCGCGTCTGAATTGGCGAGGATGATCAGGCCTTCCTTGCCCTGGCGCTCGGCCAGGTAATCGATCGCCGGCAATGCCGCGTCGATCAGCAGGCGATTGTTCGCCAGCAGCACGTCGAGGCTCGCGCTCGATTCCAGCGCCAGTTCATGTTTGCTGTTGAAATGCACGCCATGGCTGAGGCTGCGTCGCCACGATGCATCGATTTCCGCCCGCAACACGCCATCGGGGACTTCACCCTCAAGATGGAGTTTTTCCCGGGCCAGCCGGGCTTCACGGTGCAGCTTGGGGGAAGTTGTTTTTATTAGCGTCATCAAGCGCTCCGGATCGGTCCGCCCTGCGCTTTTTTAAGTTCAGCGCCCTGCCGCAATCTTTACGTTAACGTCAGGGCGATGGCAAGTGCCTTACAGCGTTTGGGTTTCATCCGTTGCACCGAGTTATCGTTCTTCGCGGGCAAGTCGGGTCGCCGCACCGCTCGCTCCTACAGGTTCAGCGTCGCCCACAAACAGGCGAGCCAACTCAGGCACTGTAGGAGCGAGCGGTGCGGCGACCCGACTTGCCCGCGAAGGCGATCATCCAGGCACCCCACAACTCAGATCCGCCACACCTCGGGCCCGACAAAAAACGCCCGTGCATTGTCCTCAAGACTCTCCAGGTGATACCCACCCTCCTGCACAATCAGGCACGGCAACCCAAGGCTGCGAATCCGCTCACCCAGCCGCGCAAACCCTTCCCGCGTCACCGCCACTTTGCTCTGCGGGTCCAGCTCGAAAATGTCGAAACCCAGGGACAGCACCAACACCTCGGCAGCGAAATCCTTCACCGCCGCCAGCGCCACCTCCAGTTGCCCAAGAAAGTGCGCCTCACTCGAACCATGGGCCATCGGCAAGTTCAGGTTGTACCCCTCGCCCGCCCCGACACCGCGCTCATCCGCAAACCCGGCAACCCCCGGATAGAAGTTGGTCGGATCGCCGTGCACCGAGACATACAGCACGTCATCGCGGTCGTAGAAAATCTCCTGAATCCCCTGACCGTGGTGCATGTCGGTGTCGAGCACCGCGACGCGTTCAAACCCGCCGCGCAACACCTGCGCCGCCACCGCCGCGTTGTTCACATAGCAGAAACCACCGGCCGCTTCGGCCCGGGCGTGATGCCCCGGTGGACGGCACAACGCGTAAGCCGCCGGCTCGCCATCAAGCAACGCCTGCGCCCCGGCCACTGCGCTTTGCGCCGACCAATAGGCCGAACGCCAGGTCTGTTCACCCACCGGGCAACTGCCATCCGCGAGATAACGGGCGGCCTGAGCCAGGATTCCGCGCAGAGCGTTTGGCTCACGGACGAAGATGTTCGACATCACTTCGTCGCCCCAATCTTCCGGGATTTCCTTCCAGCGCTGATGCGCTTCCTGGAGAAACGCCAGGTACGGCGCACCGTGCACCGCCAGCAGCGGATCAAGTCCGGCATCCACCGGCTGCTCGACTTTGAAGCCCAGCGAGCGAGACGCCTGCACCAGTCGCTGCGCACGCTCCGGCACTTCCTGCGGCGTGCGCATCTGTCCGCGGGAGTAATAGCTGCGTGGATGGTGAAGCAATTGTTCGGGATGGAAAAAACTGCGCATGGGCCTGATTCCTGTCAGTTAACGTAATTCTCGAGTCCGAGTGCACCCTCCTGTAGGAGCGAGGCTTGCCCGCGAAGGCGGTGTGTCAGTCAAACGTCGATGTTGTGCTGACGCCTTCGCGGGCAAGCCTCGCTCCTACAGGGACCGGGTTTATTCAGTTCTGCCGGCGCGGGACAGCACGGCGTTGAGCAGCACGTCGGTGCCTTGCCGCACGTCTTCCGGCAGCACGTCTTCGGCTTCGTTATGACTCAAGCCTCCGACGCACGGGATGAACACCATCGCCGTCGGGCAGAATCGCGCCAGGTGAATCGCGTCATGCCCGGCACCGCTGACAATCGATTGCTGAGCGTAGCCCAGGGCATCCACAGCGTGCTGCACCGCCGCCACGCAGTCTGCGTCGAACGGTGTCGCCGGGCTGATCCAGTGCGGGGTGATCGTCAGGTTCAGGCCGCGACCGTCGGCAATCGCCTGCAGCCGCGCGCGCACTTGCTGCTCCATCGCATCGATGGCGTCGTCCCGGTGATGACGCAGGTCGACGGTAAAATTCACCAACCCCGGAATGGTGTTGCGCGACGACTTGTTGATGCTCAACTCACCGACGGTGGTCAGGCCCTCCGGGGCGAAATCGGTGGCCAGACTCTCAATCGCCTGAATCATCCGCGCCACGCCGTACAGCGCATCCTTGCGCAGCGGCATCGGCGTGGTGCCGGCGTGAGCGGCCATGCCTTCGACCCGCACGTCGAGCCAGCGAATCGCCTGGCCGCCGCTGACCACGCCGATGCTCTTGGCGTTGTCTTCAAGGATCGGGCCTTGTTCGATGTGGGCTTCAAAATACGCATCCACCGCACCGCCCAACGGACGCTCGCCGGCATAACCGGTACGCTTCAGCTCATCACCGACGCTGATGCCATCGGCATCACGCACCGCCAGCGCCGCGTCCAATTGCATGATGCCGGTGAACACCGCCGAGCCGAACATCGCCGGGGTGAAGCGCGCGCCTTCTTCGTTGGTCCACACCGCCACTTCCAGCGGCTTGCGGGTCTGGATGCCGAGGTCGTTGAGGCAGCGCACCACTTCAAGGCCGGCGAGCACACCGTACACGCCGTCGAAGCGTCCGCCTTCAGGCTGGGTGTCGAGATGGCTGCCCATCATCACGGGCGCAGCGTCCGGGTCAGTGCCGGCGCGGCGGGCGAACAGGTTGCCGATGGCGTCCACGCTCAGGGTCATGCCGGCTTCGCGGCACCAGTGGGCAAACAGTTCACGACCGGCCTTGTCTTCATCGCTCAAGGCCAGGCGGCAACTGCCGCCACGGGCGGTGGCGCCGATTTCGGCCATCGCCATCAGACTCGCCCACAGGCGTTCGCCATTAATCTTCAACATGAGGTTCTCCAAAAATATTCGAAACGACGATCCCCTGTAGGAGCCGGCTTGCTGGCGATGGCGTGCGTTCAGGCGATAAATATGTCGACTGACACACCGCAATCGCCAGCAAGCCGGCTCCTACAAGTTCAAATGGTGGCCAGCTCAGCGCGTTCAGCGCTGGCATGGCGACGGGCGAGGGACAGCACACAGACCAGCGAAGTCGCAGCAATCAGGCTGTAGAACAGCGCCATCGGCCACCATTGACCGGCGAATTTATGCGCCAGCAGCGTGCCGATCAGCGGCGTCAAACCACCGGCCACAGCACCACAGATCTGATACGCCAGCGAAATCGCCGTGTAGCGCACGCGGGTCTCGAACATGCCGCTGACGTACCCGGCGATCACCGCGTAGAACGACGCCATGCACACCACTGCCAGCGCGATGCCAAGGATGATCAGCGGTGCCTGGGCCGAGCTGACCAGCACGAACATCGGATAAGGCGAAGCCATTGCCAACAACGACACCAGGCACAGGAAACGCGTGGCGCCGATTTTTTCTGCGAGCCACGCCGCCAGCGGCTGGATGCAGAACTGAATGATCGCCACCACGAACAGGCACTCGAGGATCAGCGAGCGCGGCAACTGCAGTTGCTGGGTGGTGTAGGCGATCATGAAGGTGTTGGTGAAATACACCCCGGCAATCCCCAGGGTGTTGGCGCCGATGCACAGCAACAGCGGACGCCACGCGGTGCGCAGGACTTCCATGACCGGCGCCTGCTCTTTACGCGTGCTCTTGGCGGCGAGTTCGCGACTGGCGAGGAACTCCGGTGACTCGTTCACGCCCAGGCGAATCGCCAACCCCACCAGCAGCAGCAACGAACTGGCGAGGAACGGCAAGCGCCAGCCCCAGCTCATCAGGTCTTCTTCCGGCAAACGGGTGACTGCGCTGAATGCCAGCAGCGACAGGATCAAACCGGCCGGGCTGCCAAGTTGCGCAAAGGACGCGAAGAAATTGCGGCGACCTTTCGGCGCATGCTCGCCGGCCATCAAGACCGCCCCGCCCCACTCGCCACCCACGGCAATGCCCTGGACGATGCGCAGCAGAATCAGCAGTACCGGCGCTGCGGCGCCGATCTGTGCATAAGTCGGCAGCAAACCGATGCAGACCGTGACCACGCCCATCATCAGCAAGGTAATGATCAGCGATTTCTTGCGCCCGATGCGGTCACCGATGTGGCCGAAGATGATCCCGCCCAACGGCCGCGCGAAGAAGCCCACGGCGAATGTGCCGAACGCGGCCATGGTGCTGAACAGTTTGTCGTCGGAGGGGAAGAACAGCGCACCGAACACCAGCGCGGCGGCGGTGGCGTAAATGTAAAAGTCGTACCACTCGATCATGGTGCCGATGAAGGCTGCGGCTGCCGCACGACGTGGCTGGGAAGAAGCTGGGGGCTTCATGGTTCGGACTCCATTGATTGTTTTTTTGGCAGGAGAAAAGCAGTAAATCCAAGGCACTCTGACGGCGCCTGTCTGGGAGTGATTTATCGTCCCGAGGCTATGATTAGTCAATTTTCTATTTATTATGCGCAGTATTACGACAGCTTATAATCGAGAACCACATGGTCGAACGCGATGTGCAACGCCTGCTCAATGACCGACTGGACTGGAACCTGCTGCGCACCTTTCGGGTGATCGGCCAGGAGCTGAGCATCAGCCGCGCCGCCGCCCGCCTGCACCTGACGCAACCCGCCGTGAGCCAGGCATTGAAGCGTCTGGAAGAACAACTCGGTCGCCAACTGATCGCCCGTCGCGGGCCACGTTTTGCCCTGACCGAAGTCGGCGAGCAGATCTTCGCACTGGCCGGGGAAATCTATGGGCAGATGTCCCAGGTCAGCAGCGTGCTGGAGCAACCGGCCGACGAAGTGATCGGCAAGGTGCGCCTGCTGATCATCAGCCGGATCTACTCGGAACGCTTCGATGACTTCCTCGCGGACTTCCATCGGCAGCACCCGCGGGTCGATCTGGAGGTGGACGTGATGCGCAGCTCCGACATCGTCAGTGCGCTTCAGGAAAAAACCGCGACGCTGGGGCTGAGCCTCAATCGCCGCCCGCAACCGCGGCTGGAACAACGGTTGTTCCTGCGTCAGCGCTATGCGTTTTTCTGCGGCAAGCATCATGCGATGTTCGGCCAGCAGAACGTCGACCAAGGGGATTTGCAGCGGGAGAATTTCGTCAGTTTCACCAGCGACCAGATCGGCGGCATGCTCTCGCCGCTGACGATTTTTCGCGATCAGCAGGGCTTCAGCGGACGCATCGTGGCGTCGTCACCGAGCCTGGAAGAAGTGCGGCGACTGGTGATCGCCGGGTTCGGAATCGGCTGTTTGCCCGAGCACGTAGTGGCGGCGGACGTCGACGCCGGATTGCTCTGGCGCCTGCCGCCCCACGAAGGGATTGCCGACGTGGACATTCATTTGCTGTGGAACCGCGAGCAGCGCATGAGCCGGGCCGAGACGATATTCATCGAGAGCCTGCAACGCTGCCTGACGGCTTAGACCCGCAACACCTGCGCGACCGGTTCACCGGCGCGCAAACGTTCGAGCAAGCGCGGTTCGGCATGATCAGACGCCAGCGCCTGCTCGATGACACCGGCCGCGGTGTGCCAATCGAGAAACAGCACGCCGTTGTCGTCCGCCAGCACCAGATCACCCGGCTGCACGGTGACGCCTGCGCAGTGAATCGGCTGGTTGATCTGGCTGTCGCCGCGACCGTGCAGCTTGGTGGTCAGCAGGCTGGTGCCGCGAGCGAAAACCGGCAATCCGCCCTCTCGCAGCTCCAGCAAATCAGTCACGGCGCCGTCCACCACGATGCCCGCCGCCCCGGCGCAACTCGCGGCACAACTGGTCACCGCGCCGACCGGTGCGTGTTGCCAGTCGCCGCCGGTGTCGATCACCAACACGTCGCCCGGCTTTATCAGCGCCAACGCCCGGTTGACGGCAATGGCATCGGCGCCGACCAATTTCAGGGTTAGCGCACGGCCCACCAGTTTCACATTGGGCACCATCGCCCGCAGTTGCGAGTCGGCAAAACCCGCCTCCAGAAAATGGCCAAGGGTCGGAAAGCTCACCGCTTTGAACTGCTCGATCAACTGTGATTTATCCATGCTGCGGCTCCCTGGCAATCACCTCGGCCACACAGTCGATTTCCAGCGACACGCCCCACAGTGCCACGCACACCGTGGTTCGCGCCGGCGGCGCATGGCCGAGAAACTCGCGATACACCGCGTTGAACGGCTCCAGTTGCGCCGGATCGGTGAGGTACGCATTGACCTTGATCACGTGGCTGAAACCCGAGCCGGCTTCAATCAGGATCGCCTCGAGATTGCGCAAGGTTTGCCGCACTTGCTCGGTGAAATCGGCGGGCTGCTCATCGAGTGTGCTTTGGGCCGGAATCTGCCCGGCGGTGAACACCAGATGGCCGCTGACCACCGCTTGAGAGTAAGGCCCGACGGGGCCGATGAAGCCCGGAGCGGATTGAATTCTGCGCATGCTGTTGAGCTCCATGAATCAGGCCGCAGCCGATTTGAAAGGTTTGCGAACGGGTTGATCGTCGGCCGGACCCGCCGCCGGGATTTCGCTGATGTCGCGCTTGAACGTCTCGGTCAGCAGCAACAACGCCACCAAGGAAATCAGCGCCGCGCCGATCATGTACCAGGCCACCGACGAGCCTTTGCCGGTCGCTGCGAGCAACGCAGTGGTGACGATGGGTGTTGCGGCGCTGCCGAGCAGGCCGGACAGCATGTAGCTGATCGACAGTCCCGAATAACGCACGCGGGTGCCGAACAACTCCGCCAGGAAAGTCGCGATAGGCCCGTAGTTGGCGGCAAATGCGGTCATCAACAGCAAGTAGCCGAAGATCACCAGCGACAGCTCCTTGGTGTCCATCAGCCAGAACATCGGGAACGCGACCAACGCCTCGGCAACGATGCCGGCAACAATGATCGGCTTGCGGCCGAAACGGTCCGACAACGCGCCGAACACCGGCAGCATGACGATGCACCAGGCGCAGGACAGCAGCACCACGCCCAGCATCACGCTGCGACTGAAACCGAGATTCTGCGTGCCGTACGTCAGGCCGAACGCGACGATGATGTTGAACGACGCGCCGGTCGACATCGTCGCAATACCGCCGAGCACCACTTGCTTCCAGTACTTGCGGAAGACTTCGGCCAGCGGCATTTTCACCTGCACTTCCGCTTCCTTGACCTTGTTGAAGGCCGGGGTTTCGGCGATGTTCAAGCGGATGTACAAACCCACGGCGATCAGCAGCACGCTGGCCAGAAACGGAATACGCCAGCCCCAGGCCAACAGGTCTTCAGGCGACAGCCACGCGGCGATCACCAGGAACGCCAGGTTGGCAATCATGGTCCCGGCCGGGACGCCAATCTGCACCCAGGAACCGTACAGGCCGCGCTTGTTGGCCGGCGCATGTTCCACCGCCATCAACACCGCCCCGCCCCACTCACCGCCCAGCGCCAGGCCTTGAATCACCCTCAGCAATAACAACAGGATCGGCGCCCATATCCCGATGGCCGCGTAATTGGGTAACAAGCCGATCGCGAACGTGGCGGCGCCCATGGTCAACAGCGAAATCAACAACATTGACTTGCGACCCAAGCGGTCACCGAAGTGCCCGAACAATGCCGCGCCGACAATCCGCGCCAGGTACGCCGAAGCGAAAGTGCCGAATGCCAGCAATGTGCCGATCAGCGGCACGAAGTCCGGAAAGAACACCTTGTTGAATACCAGCGCCGAAGCGGTGGCAAACACAAACAGGTCGTACCATTCCACCGTGGTGCCGATGACACTGGCCACGGCAACTTTTTTCATGCTGATTGCAACTTCCGGCGGGGCACCGGACTTTTCTGCGGACGATAGATCGCTCATCACTGACTCCAGGAATTCTTCAGAACTCGTTTATTTAATTGTTTTGACTGGCAGTAAATCGTTTGAGAGTGAGGGATTGTTGTTATGTATCGCCCAACTGAGTGGGCGAGTTTTTATATTCAGTAACCCAGTAATCGGTCCGCGTTATTCAATAAAGGTTCGCCGGCATTTAAACGGCGGAAGTTCTCCGCAACTTGTTCGGCAATGCAGTCGTGGGAGGCTGCCGAAGCCATGTGCGGCGTAATCGTCACACCGGGCATTGTCCAGAGACGGTGATCAACCGGCAGTGGTTCTTGCTCGAAAACATCCAGCAGCGCGCCGCGCAGTTTTCCTCGTTTCAGGGCCTGTTCGAGGTCGTCGATATTGAGATGACCGCCCCGGCCGCAATTCACCAGCGCAGCGCCATTGGCCAATTGTTCGAAAGTTGAATGACCAAGAATGCCGCGGGTTTCGCTGGTCAGCGGCAACAAGTTGATCAGCAACTCCACACCCTCAAGAAACGGTTTCAGGCTTGCCGCACCGGCGAAGGTCTGCACGCCGTTTATCGTCTTGTCACTGCGCGCCCAACCACGAACGTCATAACCGGAAGCGGCCAGATCCTGAGCGATGGCGCTGCCCAGCGATCCCAGCCCCATCACTCCCACCTTGAATTGCCCCGCCGCCCGTTGCAGCGGCCGCTCCCAGCGCTGCTCCTGTTGCTGCAACAGCACATGATCGAAACCACGGTGATAGTGAATCACCGCCCAGCGTACGTATTCGGTCATGCCCTGACGGTGGCCGGGATCGACCACCCGGCACACCGGCAGATCCGGGCACGACGGGTCGTGATCGAGGTGATCAATGCCGGCCGCCACCGAGTGAATCACCTGAAGGTTCGGTAACGCGGCGAGGCTGCCCGGCAAAGGGAACCAGCACGCGGCAATCTGCGCATTTTTGGCCAGCGGATCATCCGCCAGCACGGTGGTGAGCTGCGGCGCGCTGCGGGCGAACGCGGCTTGCAGTTGCTTGAGCAGCAAGGTGTCGCGGGACAGCAAAACCACGGTGTTCATGACAGATAGGACTCGCGCTGGGATTCGATCAGAGTTAAAGCGGCCTCCCAGGCCAGGTCGATGATGTTGTCCTGCTCATCGCGGTCAAACTGCTCGGCGGTGTGTGCACACACTTCCGGCGACGGGTAATGCAACGCTGAACCGCCGGCCAGCGCCGCCACCTGCGCCTGACAGGCTCGCTCCAAAAAGTGGATCTCCTGGAACGCCTGAGCCACGCCGGAGCCGCCGACCAGCAAACCGTGATTGCGCAGAATCATTGCCCGGTGCGGCCCCAGATCAGCAATCAACCGCTCGCGCTCATCCAGCGACAACGCAATGCCTTCATAGGTGTGATACGCCAATTTGCCGTAGAACTTCAGCGCGTGCTGACTGATCGGCAACAGGCCCTGCTTCTGCGCCGCTACCGCCATGCCGGCGGCGGTGTGGGTATGGATCACGCAATTCAGGTCCGGACGGGCCATGTGGATCGCCGAATGAATGACGAACCCTGCGGCGTTGACCCGATGACCTTCGTAATGCGGATCGACGACGCGCCCTTCCTGATCGATGCGCACCAGATCCGAGGCGCGCATGCGGTCGAAAATCACCCCATAGCGGTTGATCAGAAAGTGATGCTCAGGCCCTGGAATCCGCAGGGTGATGTGGGTGTCGATCAAATCGGTCATGCGAAAGTGCGCGACCAGCCGATACAGCGCAGCCAGTTCGCAACGGGCCTTCCATTCAACCGGGCCGATGTGTTCAGGTTTACTCACGAATACACCTCTTTAGCAGCGTGGGTGACGACCGGGTTGGCGCGCAGGCGGGCCAGCCCGCAAACACCGATCAGGGACAGGGCCGAAAGCAAGGTGAAGAACACCGCCAACGGCAGCCATTGTCCGGAAAACTTGCTCGCCAGCAGCGTGCCGATCAGCGGCGTGGTGCCGCCGGCCAGTGCACAGCTCAATTGGTAAGCGATGGAAATGCCCGAGTAGCGCAGGTGCACCGGGAACGCCTGGGTCATGTAACCGGCGATCACCGCGTACAGCGCCGAAAGGATCACCACCGCGAGGGCGATGCCGAGGGTCATCAACAGGATGTTTTGCGTGCCTACCAGCAAGAACATCGGGTACGGCGTGACCATACACAGCAGCGCAACGAGCTTGAGAAAACGACCTTCGCCGATGCGCTCGGCGAGCAGTGCGCTGAGCGGTTGCGAGAGCAACTGAATGACGGTCACCAGGAACAGGCAATCGAGAATCGTCGAGCGTGCGATGCCCTGATACTGGGTGACGTAGGTGATCATGAAAGTGTTGGTGAAGAAGAATCCGGCCGAGCCGATGGTCACTGCGGCGGCAGCGAACAGGATCTGCCGCCAGCACGTGCGAATCACGTCTTTCACCGGGTATTTGGCGGTCTCGTTGTTGTCTCGCGCCTTGGCGAATTCCGGCGACTCATGAACGCCGGAGCGGATCATCAGGCCGACCATCATCAGCACACCACTGGCGAGGAACGGCAGACGCCAGCCCCAGGCCAGGAAGTCTTCGGGTTCGAGTGATGTCACCAGGCGAAAAGCAATCAACGCCAGTAACAAACCGGCCGGGCTGCCGAGTTGGGCGAATGATGCGTAGAAGGTTTTGCGCTTGGCTGGCGCGTGTTCGCTGGCCATCAACACGGCCCCGCCCCACTCGCCTCCGACGGAAATGCCCTGGATCAAACGCAGCACGATCAGGCCGATCGGTGCCCAGATACCGGCGCTGGCGTAGCTCGGTAACAGGCCGATGCCGGCAGTTGCCACGCCCATCAGCGCCATCGTCACCAGCAACATTTTCTTGCGGCCCAGACGATCGCCCAGGTGTCCGAAAACCATGCCGGCCATGGGACGGGCGATGAAGCCGACGGCGAAACTGCCAAAAGCTGCCAGGGTACTCATCACCGGGTCGCTGCTGGGAAAGAACACTTGCCCAAGCACCAACGCCGCCGCTGTGGCGTAAATGTAAAAGTCGTAGAACTCGATGGTCGTGCCAATGAAGGCAGCGGCCGCCGCTCGACGCGGCTGTGCGGTGGTGTGCATGCAAGGACCCTGTGTATTTATAGTTTTGGGCAGGTACTGAAGGCTGTTTACGGTTGCGCTCTGTGGCGCTTGTGGGCTTTATCGCTTCCATGCCAGGATTAGTCAATTTTCATATTCTTATCTTTACTATTAGCACTGCTACTACATGGAATTGTCATGACCTCCACTAACCCCTGGGTGGGCCGACGTTTTCTGAATGATCGTCTCGACTGGAACCTGCTGCGCACCTACCTTGTGATCGGCCAGGAAGGCAGCATGAGCCGTGCCGCAGCGCGGTTGCACATCACGCAGTCAGCCGTCAGCCAAGCGTTGAAACGGCTGGAAGAACAACTGGAATGTGTGTTGATTGCCCGTAGCGGGAGACGGTTTGACCTGACGGAAACCGGGGAAGAAGTCCTGCGCATTGCGACGGATATCTACGGCGATATTTCGCGGTTGGGCACCGTGGTGGAGAGTCGTCACGATGACGTGGTCGGCAAGATCCGCATCCTCACCGTCAGCGGTGTTCAGGCGCGGCATTACGACGAGTTCCTCGCCGATTTCCATGAAACCCACCCGAAAATCGAGCTGGAAGTCGAGGTGATGGGCAGCTCGAACATCATCAGTTCGTTGCTGCAGAAGACCGCGACCATTGGCGTCGGCCTGTGTCGTTTACCGCAGCCGCGGCTGGAACAGCGGGTGCTGTTCCGCGAGCGTTATGCGTACTTTTGCGGGCAGCGTCATCGGCTGTTCGGACAAGAGAATCTGACGCTGGAACAGCTCGCCGCAGAAAACTTCGTCAGTTTCACCAGCGACCAGCTCGGCGGAAATCTTTCGCCACTGACGCTGTTTCGCGACCAGCAGGGTTTTACCGGCAAGATCGTTGCTTCATCGACGAGCTTCGAAGAGATTTACCGATTGATTTGCGCAGGTTACGGGATTGGCTGCCTGCCGACGCATTTGGTGAAAAGGGATGTCGAGCAAGGGTTGCTGTGGCGATTGCCGCCGGAGGATGGGGTGGTGGATTTTGATATTCAGCTGCTGTGGAATCGCGAGCAGAAGATGAGTCAGGCGGAAACCGTGTTCCTCGAAAGCTTCCAGCACATGCTCAGCATTCGTGAGCCTGTGCTGTGAAGCCTTGATCGGTTAAACGTGAGGATCGCCAGGCGGTTTGCTCGGCGTGGCGTATTGCGGTTTCAGGTGGCCGTCCTGATCGAGTAACCAGGCGTCCATGATCTGTCGCACCACAGGCCCGGCGACGCGACCGCCGGCCTCGCCGTTTTCGATCATCACCGAGATGACGATCTTCGGGTGCTCGGCTGGCGCGAAGCCAACAAACAAGGCGTTGTCGCGGTTCCGCTCCAGGGTTTTCGCCCGGTTGTAGCGCTCACCCTGTTTGATCGCGACCACTTGCGCGGTACCACTTTTCCCGGCGATGCGATATTGGGCACCTTGGGCCGCCGCTCGGGCGATCCCGCGAGCGTCGTGCATGACCATTTGCATGCCGTGGTTGACCTGCTCCCAGTCACGCGGGTCTTTCAACAGGATGTTTGGCATCGGATGCTCATCCACTGGCGTCACACCATCCACGGTCTTGGCCAGGTGCGGACGGTTCCAGACACCTTTATTGGCGATCAGCGCGGTGGCTTGAGCCAGCTGCAGCGGCGTGACCTGCATGTAACCCTGGCCGATGCCGAGGATCACCGTTTCGCCGGGGAACCACGCCTGACGGCGCGTGGCACGCTTCCAGGCCTGAGACGGCATCAAGCCGGCAGACTCTTCGAACATATCCAGCGAGACCTTCTCGCCAAGCCCGAACATCGCCATGTAGTCGTGCAGGCGATCGATGCCCAGCTTGTGCGCCAGGTCGTAGAAGTAGGTGTCGTTGGAGCGCATGATCGCCGCGTCCATGTCCACCCAACCGTCGCCGCTGTGGTTCCAGTTACGGTACTTGTGATCGAAGTCCGGGAGCTGGTAATAACCCGGGTCGAAGACGCGGGTCTGCGGGGTCACGACACCCGCATCCAGGCCGGCAATCGCCACTTCAGGCTTGATGGTCGAACCGGGCGCATAAAGACCGCGCAGCACGCGGTTGAACAGCGGCCGGTCGATGGAGTCATGCAGTGCCGCGTACTCCTTGAAGCTGATCCCGGTCACGAACAGATTCGGGTCAAAGCTTGGCTTGCTGACCATGGCCAGCACTTCACCGGTCGATGGATCGAGCGCGACCACTGAACCGCGACGATCACCCAAGGCTTCTTCGGCGGCTTCCTGAAGTTTGACGTCGAGGCTCAGGACGATGTTTTTACCAGGCACCGGATCGGTGTGTTTGAGCACTCGCAGCACGCGACCCTGGGCGTTGGTTTCGACTTCTTCGTAACCGACGTGGCCGTGCAATTCTGATTCATAAAATTTTTCAATCCCGGTCTTGCCGATGGATTGGGTGCCTCGGTACTCAACAGTGTCCAGGGCCTTGGATTCTTTCTCGTTGATTCGACCGACGTAGCCGATGGAATGGGCGAAGTGCGCGCCCATCGGGTAATGGCGAACGAACTGCGGCTCTACGTCGATTCCGGGCAGGCGGAATTCGTTGACGGCGAGTACGGCGATTTGCTCTTCACTGAGTTCGTAGAACAGCGTGACAGGCACAAAGGGGTGGCGCGCCTGCTTCATCGCCTTGTCGAACAACGTCCGGTCTTCAGCGGGCAGGTGCAGGAGATTGACCACCTCGTCCAGCTCCTCTTTGACGTCAGCGGCGCGTTCACGGGTGATGGTCAGGTTGAAACTGGGGCGGTTGTCGGCGAGGACCACGCCGTTGCGGTCGTAGATCAATCCGCGCGTGGGGGTGATCGGCAATACGTGTACGCGATTGTTTTCGGAGATGGTCGAGTGATAGTCAAACTCGACGACTTGCAGCACGTACAGGCGCACCACCAGTGCGCAGGTGATAGCGACGACGAACAAGGCGCAAGCCATCAGTCTTTTGTTGACCAGGCGCGTCTCTTTTTCGTGGTCCTTGATCGGTATCGGTTGGGGCATTTCTGCAGCTGCTCTTTAACTAAAAAGGGGCGCCGATCCGTAGGCTTGAAATCAGTCCGTTAAAAAAACGAGCTGCACCATACCAAAAACCGTGCGGTCACTTTAGTGCGATTTCCTCTAACGGTTGTCCTTGAGGGCCAAAACGACGGTTGGTTTTTTCTGACTCGTGCGATTTGTTCAAAATTGATATTCCGATTCATGCATTTTTCTTGCAGATAGGCCTGTGGATACTGGGTGCATGTCATTCCCTTTTTGGAGTCATTTCATGCACCCACGATTTACACGATTACTCGGCTCGAACGGTTTTTCCATTGGGCTGGAGCTGCCACTGGATAACGATTGGTCCAGCGACGGCCAGCGCCGACGAATTGCCGAAGACCGCCCTTTCGGTGTTCCGGATCTGAAGCAACATGCAGCGATGGCGAGGCTGGCGGACAAGGCTGGGTTCCGTGCTCTGTGGGTCCGCGATGTACCGGTTTACGACCCGAATTTCGGCGATGCCGCACAGGTTTTCGAAACCTTTTCCTACCTTGGATACCTGGCCGGAATCACCGACAACATCATGTTGGGTACGGCGGCGGTTGTACTTCCATTGCGTCAGCCTTGGCTCACCTTGAAGTCAGCAAACAGTGTTGATGAGTTGAGCGATGGGCGTTTACTGCTTGGCGTGGCCAGTGGTGACCGACCGATGGAATATCCGTTGTTCGGCGTGGATTACGATCAGAGGGGAGAGATTTTTCGCGACACGGTGGAGTTGTTGCGCGACCAGGGTGAAGGCCGCCTGCCTGAAGGTGCGCACTTGCTTCCGCAACGAGATGAAGCGGCTCCATTATTGGTGGCAGGTCTTGGTCAGCAATCACCCGCATGGATTGGTGAGCACATGGATGGCTGGCTCGCCTACCCGGGTACGCCAGATGAACATCGGCGTCGAGTCGGGTTGTGGCGCGAGGTAGGTGGGGATAAACCTTACATCAGCTTTGTCCACCTTGATCTGGCAGCCAATCCTCACGCCCCGATGCGACGTGTGCGTTTCGGCGGCATTTGCGGGCGGTTGGCGCTGATTGATGAGCTTCAGGCATTACGTGAAGCCGGGGTACAACATGTAGGTCTGCATGTGCGTCGTAGCGAACGCCCGGTTGCCGAGGTTATTGAAGAGATTGCTGAATACGTTCTGCCAAAGTTCCACTGACAATGCAGTGCCTTCAAGGGTCGCCAATGTGGCTGCCCTTTTTTTCGCCACTTTCCTGCGGGCAAAACAAAACCCCAACTGCTTTCGCAATTGGGGTTTCGGAATTTAATCTTGACGATGACCTACTCTCACATGGGGAAACCCCACACTACCATCGGCGATGCATCGTTTCACTG